>DATAUO010000303.1:0-4117 GCA_036268215.1 Steroidobacteraceae bacterium | reverse complement strand
CGCCTGGTGTTCGTACCGACGGGCTCCGCCAGCCCGGATTTCTTCGGCGGCCTGCGCCCGGGCGATGACCGCTGGGCCAACTCGTTGGTGGCGCTCGACGCGGCGACCGGCGCCCTGCGATGGGGACGGCAGCTGGTCCATCACGATTTGTGGGACTACGACGTGGGCTCGCAGCCGACCTTGGTCACCCTCGATCATGGAGGCAAGGCCGTCGATGCGGTGATCCAGCCCACCAAGGTGGGGTTCCTGTTCGCCTTCGATCGGGAAACCGGCGAGCCGCTGTTTCCCATCGTCGAGAAACCGGTGCCGCAGGACGCGTTACCCGGAGAGCGCCCGTCGCCGACGCAACCCTTCCCCACGGCGCCGCCCGCGCTCGTGCGCCAGCAACGCATCACGCCGGACGACGCATGGGGATTGACCTGGTTCGACCGGAGTGCGTGCCGCAAACGCATCGAACAGTATCGATCCGAGGGTATCTTTCAGCCGCCCTCGGTTCAGGACTCGCTCATGCAGCCCGGCAATGCGGGCGGCATGAACTGGGGCGGCATCGCCTTCGATCCGGCGCGGCAGCTCGCCATCGCGAACGTCATGAATCTTCCCTTCATCGTGGCGCTCATCCCGCGCGACGAGCTCGCCGCGGAGCGCGTCGATCCCCGCTACGAAGGCTTCGAGTTCGCGCGCCAGACCGGGACACCGTACGGCATGCGCCGCGAGGCATTCATGTCGGGACTCGGCATCCCGTGCGTCAAGCCGCCTTGGGGAACGTTGAGCGCGGTCGACCTCCGGCACGGCACCATCAAGTGGCAGGTTCCGCTCGGCGATACGCCGTACGTGCACGTCAATCTCGGCATGCCCGGCGTCGGCGGGCCGATCGTGACCGCGGGCGGTCTCGTGTTCATCGCCGCAAGCCTCGATGACCGCCTGCGGGCGTTCGACGTGGATACGGGCAAGCTCGTGTGGGAGGTCAAGCTGCCGGCGGGAGGGCAGGCGACCCCGATGACCTACGCCGCGGGAGGCCGCCAGTATCTCGTGATCGCCGCGGGCGGCTACAAAGGCGACAGCACCCGGGGCGACTACGTGGTCGCCTACGCGCTGCCGAGATGAGCCTGGGCGCCGATTCTCAGGTCGCGGGACCCGGGGGACTGCCTTCCACCTGGATCTGCAGCTTGGTTTCCATCTTGAAGCCGTACTTGTCCCCGAAATTCACGCCGAAGTCGGCGCGGTTGAAGGTCGCGGACGCGTCCGCGCCGCATACTTCCTTCTTGGACATGGGGTTCGGCTGGCACTTGAACGAATTGATGGTCAAGGTGACCGGCTTGGTCACGCCGTGCATGGTCAGCGTCCCCTCGGCCTCCGCGGGGGCGTCGCCGTTGAACTTGGTGAACTTGCCCTTATAGGTTGCGGTGGGATACTTGGCGACGTCGAAGATCTCCGCGGACTTGGCATGCTCGTTCAGCTTCGGCATGCCGAAGTCGATGGAGCTCATGTCCACCGTCACCTCGATGGAGCCGGACTTCGCGCTCTTGTCGTACACGACGTTGCCGGCGGTGGTGTCGAACTTCCCGCGCCACACCGACAGGCCGCCCATGTGATCCGCCTCGAAGCTCGGATAGGTATGCGAGGGGTCGAGCTTGTAGGTGACGGGCGCCGCGAATGCGCCGGCGCCTGCCAGCGCGGCGATTGACGCCAAGACGATACGATTCATTGAAGGCTCCTTGGAAGGGCTGGGTATAATTTCGTCCGCCGCCGAGCGGCGCTCTCGGGCGATCGGATCATAGCCGATCTGCGTACAGCGCCAGATCTTATATCCCATTTGTCATGATCGAGGACCCCGATGGATCTCATCACCGCCATAGAGACCCGCGCCTCCGCCGCCCGCCTGGCGGCCCCCGGACCGGATGCCGTGCAGCTGCAGCGCTTGCTGGCCGCGGCCGCGCATGCGCCGGACCACGGGCGGCTTCGGCCCTGGCGGCTGATAGCCCTCGAAGGAGACCTGCGCGAAGCCTTCATCTGCGCGGCCGCGGAGGCGAAGCGCGCGCGCGTGCCGACCCTGACCCCCGAGCAGGCGGCCGCGGACCGCGACAAGATGCGGCGCTCACCGGCGATCGTCGTGGTCGCCTGCGTCGTCAATCGGGCGCAGACCAAGATCCCCGAGATCGAGCAGGTCGTCGCGACCGGTGCGGTCGCCCAAAATCTGTTCCTCGCGGCCCACGATCTCGGCTACGGCGTCATGTGGAAGACCGGAGCGGCCGCCTACGATCCCGCCGTCAAGGCCTGCGTCGGGCTGGGCCCGGACGATCACATCATCGCGATCATGCATCTCGGGACGAAGGCGCCGTAGCGTTCGCCGCCCGCATCGGCACCCTTTGCGTCCCCCGCGGCGGGCACCCTCAGCGCGCCACGGGTCGGGGGGCCGCGAACGTGTGGCTGCGCAAGGATACGGCCTTGACCAGGGCCCACACCGGTAATCCCGGCACCAGCGCCAGCTCGCGCGATGCCGCGCGAGTCACGCGCGCCACGATCAAGGTTCCGCCGACGTCGATTGCAATGAGGTCCGCATCGGCATCGTCGCGCGTCACGGCGCTCACCTGTCCCGCGAGCATGTTGCGCACGCTGGTGCGCACGGGCGGCTCGGTCGCGACGATGAGATCCCGTGCGAGGAGCTGCACGCGCAGCCTGGTGCCGTCCGCGACGCGCGGGGCCTGCACGCGCAGCTCGCCGCGACCGACGCGGATGCGCGTGAGTCCCGTATCGCCGTCGATGCCGGCGGTCATGCCCTCGACCACCGCGCCGACGGCATCGGGACCGACGATGGCGCGAACTCCGGCATTCAGGCTCATGCTCGCGATGTCGCCCTCGGCGACGCTGCGGCCCGCGTCCATCAGCACCACGTGACTCGCAAGCCTCAGGACCTCGTCGAAGTTGTGGCTGACGTAGACCATCGGGATCGCCATGTGGTCGCGTAGATTCTCCAGATAGGGCAGCAGCTCCTCGCGCCGCGCGGCGTCGAGCGAGGCCAGGGGCTCGTCGAGCAGCAGCAGGCGCGGCTGGCGCAGAAGCGCGCGCCCGATGGCGACCCGCTGCCGCTCTCCCCCCGACAGTTGATGCGTCCGCCGACGCATGAGGCCTCCGAGACCGAGGAGCTCGGCGACGACGCCCAGGTCGACGAATCGGTCGCGCCGCGCGCGGCGCTCGCCGTAGCGAAGGTTGGTCTCGACCGAAAGATGCGGAAAGAGCCTCGAGTCCTGGAACACGTAGCCGATGCCGCGCCGCTCCGCCGGGATGCTCGCGCGGCGCTCGGTGTCGAGGAGCACCTCCTCATCGAGGCTGACGCGCCCGGCATCCGCATCGAGAAGGCCGGCGAGGATGTTGACCAGAGTCGTCTTGCCGCACCCGGAGCGGCCGAACAGCGCAACCACGCCGGGAGTGGGGGAGGCGAAGCGCGCCTCGAGCGCGAAGGATCCGCGGCGCTTGCGCACATCCACGCTCAACATGGCGCGCTCCGCTCCCGCCGCATCCCGGACTCGATCCGTGCCATCACGTCAGCGCCCCAGCAGGCGCCGCACCCGGCGCGCGAACCATTCCGCCAGCAGCAGGCCGCCGAGCCCGAGCACCAGCGACACGCAAGCCAGGCGCGCCGCCTCCGCCTCGCCTCCGGGAGTCTGCAGCGCCGTGTACAGCGCGAGCGGCAGCGTGCGCGTCTCGCCGGGTATGTTGGACACGAAGGTGATGACCGCGCCGAACTCGCCGAGCGAGGCGGAGAAGGCGGTGATCACGCCGGCGAGCACCCCCGGCAGCATCAGCGGCAGAGTCACCGTCGCGAACCGGTCGAGCGGTCCGGCGCCGAGCGTGCGCGCCGCCTCCTCCAACCCCCGATCCACGGTCTCGAGCGATATGCGCATGGCCCGCACCATGAGCGGAAAGGACATGACGGCGGTCGCGAGCGCCGCGCCGTTGCGCGTGAACACGAGCTGGATCCCGAACCAGCGCTCGAGCCATCCGCCCACGGGGCCGCGGGCTCCGAACAGCACCAGCAACAGGTAGCCGACGACCACCGGCGGCAACACCAGGGGCAGGTGCACGAAGGCGTCGAGCAGGGTGTGGCCGACGAATCGGC
>DATAUO010000302.1:0-2525 GCA_036268215.1 Steroidobacteraceae bacterium | reverse complement strand
TGGGAGAGCGTCGCGTTCGCAATGCGAAGGTCGAGGGTTCGATCCCCTTCTCCTCCACCAATTTTCCGGGAGTCACGAGGAGCTCCTGAGCGGCATCATGTCGTCGTCGAAATCATCGAGACTCGGGTATGCGATCGGCTGCTCGAGCTCGATGCCTGAGAGACGCGTGCGATAGCGCGCCAGAAAGGCATCGCGATCCGCGCCCGAGATGTACGGAACATGCCAGGCGACGAAAGGCTGCAGCACATCGCAGCCCACGTAGTAGAACGTACCGCGCAGCAATGGCCGCAGCATGGCCTCCAGTTCGCCATGAACGGCCTGGGCCCCGAACATGGTTTCCCGGCTGCCGAGAGTGAAGGCCGCAAGCATCCGCTTGCCGCGCAGGCCGCCGCGGTCATAAAACCGCCGCCCCCCGTAGCACAGGCCGGACAGCAAGACCCGGTCGATCCAGCCCTTCATGATCGCAGGCACCGAGAACCAGAACATCGGAAAGCTCAGGATGATGAGATCCGCCCCCCTGAGCTTCTCGACCTCGGCGGCAATGTCCGGCGCGAGGCCGCCCGAGGCGAGCGCCTTACGCTGCTCGAGCGCATAGACCAGGTATTGCGGATCGTGCCGGGAGGTGAAGTCGCCGCCCTTGGCGACCGGGTCGAAGTTCATCGCGTATAGGTCGGAGATCTCGACCGTGTGGCCGCGCCGGCTCAGCTCGTCGACCGCCGTATCCTTGAGCGCGGTCGTGAAGGAGCGAGGCTCGGGGTGGGCGTGGATGATGAGCACGTTCATGTGGATGTCGGCGCTACGCCGGTTCAGGAGAGCGTGTGCACGGCGGCGGCCGTGCGCTCGGCAAGTCCGATGATCTGGCGTGCCTCGCGGCAGGTGGCGGGCGTGCCGCCGAGATCTTCGACGATACGCCGCGCTTTTTCGACCAGCGCGGCATTCGACGGCGCGAGCCGGCCGCGCGATAGATAAATTCCATCCTCCAGTCCGACCCGAACGTGGCCGCCGGCCAGGTACGATTGCGCCACCATGGGGAACATCCAGCGGCCGATGCCGATGCCGGTGAACTGCGCCCGCTCGGGCAGCAAGTCGCGCGCGTACAGCAGGGTCTCCGCCGAGGGCTGGAATCCGTACGCCACCCCCATGACGATGGAGCAGAGCAGCGGGCCGCGCAACGACTGGTCTGCGATCATGTCGTGCATGAGTGCGATGTCGCCGGAATCGAAGAGCTCGATTTCCGGCAACACGCCTGACTCGTGGATGACGCGGGCCATCTTGCGGGCGTTGCCGGGGGTGTTGATCACAACCTGCTTGCCAGAATTCATGGTGTTGAGATCCAGAGTGCAGATCTCCGGCCGCAGCGCCGCGATGTGCGCCACGCGGGCAGCGGGCGGCAGCAGGGTGGTGCCGGGAGCGGCCAGCTTGGGATCGTCCTCGGAGGGGACGAATCGGCCGCCCGGCCCGGTGGTGAGATTGACGATGAGCTCGCGATTCTGGGCCTCGATCCGCTCCATCGCCTCGCGATCGCCAAGGCTTTTCGCGCCGAGGGTTGCAACGTCATGATCGCCGCGCGCCGCGCCGAGCTCCTGACGGCTTTCGCCGAGAAGATCGGCGCGCATGCGTTCGTCGCCGATGCCCGCGACGAGACGCAGGTCGCCGCTCTCGCGCAAGCCGCCCTCGAACGGTTTGAGCGCATTGATGTGGCCGTGAATGCGGCCGGCGCGCCGGTGCGCAGCTCCGTCGCTCAGGCAACTCAGGCGCTCTTGCAGGAAGCGCTCGATCTCAACTACCTCGCACATGTGTATTTCATCAAACACATGGCGCTCGCCATGGAGCGCGACGGGTCCATCATCGTCATTTCCTCCATGTCAGGGACGTGCGTGACCGACGGGACGGTGTTCCCGTATTCATGCGCCAAGGCCGCCACGAATTGCCTGGTCCAGTGCGCTGCCATCGAGTACGGTCCCCGCAACATCCGCGTCAATGCCATCCTCCCGGGGCCCATCGAGTCCGCGGCCTCGCGCGGCTTGTTCAAGAACGCGCCACTGCGCCAGGCGTTCGAGAAAGAGGTTCCCCTGGGCCGCATTGCGCAGCCGGAAGACCTTGCCGATGCCGCCCTATGGCTCGCGGGTCCCGCCTTCGTGACCGGCCTCAACCTTCAGGTCAATGGCGGCATGTTCCTCTCGAGGTTTCCGACGCCGTCGGAGCTGCCGGGCGGCGCTGCTGCCTATCAGAAGCGACCGGGATGAGCGGGTTTACGGCGGCGCGCGGGCCGGCCGGCCGCACAGGGAGGTACGCCTCAGCGGCGATCCGCCGGAGGACACGTTTCCGGGCCGACCGCGCCGAGCGGTCGATAGGCGGGTGTAGGCGCGCGTGCTAACATTTCGGAACCTCGCCTCGGTAGCTCAGTGGATAGAGCGAGTGCCTCCTAAGCGCTAGGTCGCAGGTTCGATTCCTGCCCGGGGCACTTTTTGAACATCCAAGGGTAACCAGAGAAATCCAGCGTGACGAAGTGCTATTAAAATAGG
>DATAUO010000301.1:0-4213 GCA_036268215.1 Steroidobacteraceae bacterium | reverse complement strand
CCTCCCAGATTTCGCTGTGCGAGAACTCATGGAAGAACTTGAGCTTGCGCAACAGGCTGAATTGCTCCTGCTGATCGATGCGGTTGTACTGGGCGCGCAGCTTCTGATGTACGCGCGTCAATTCGGCTGCGAAGTCGAGACCCGTCTTGTAGCGCTTCTCGGGATCCTTTTGCAGCGCGATGGCCGTGACGTTCTCCAGCTCCTCCGGTATCTCGGGGCGCAGCGTATGAATCGGCGGCGGCGTCGCGAAGACTATCTGATGGAGTAGCTTTTGCAGATTCCCGGCGCGGAAGGGCCTCGTCCCCGTCAACAGCTCGTACATGACGGCGCCGAGCGAATAGAGATCCGAGCGGTTGGTCAGCTCGATGGATTGAACCTGTTCCGGCGACATGTACGACGGGCTGCCGGCGATGCCCTCGATGCGCGAGATCTCGGAGTCCGCTACCAGGGCAATCCCGAAGTCGATGATGCGCACGTCGCTGTCGAGCGTGAGCATGATGTTCGAGGGCTTGACGTCGCGGTGGATCACGCCGCGGCTGTGCGCGTAGTGCAGCGCGCGCGCAGCCTTGTAGACCAGCTCGACCACGTCGTCGATGCGCAGCAGATTGTCGGGGCGGCAGTAGGCCGCAAGCGTGCGGGCGCCGTGCACGTGCTCGGTCACGATGTAGCAGTGACCGTTCTCCTCGCCGGCATCGTAGATCGGCAGGATGTTCGGATGCTGCAGCATGCCGACCATGTGCGCCTCGGACAGGAACATCTTGCGCGCGATGCGCATGCGGCTCTCATCGCCGCTCGCATCGACGTTGTAGACCTTGATGGCAACGTCGCGCCCGTAATAGGGGTCGTGCGACAGATAGACGACGCCCGTGCTGCCGCGCCCCACCTCGTTGATGATCACGTACTTGCCGATCTTCTCGGGCGCGGCGATGCGGCCATTCGGGGACTTCGCTTGACTGTTGACGCCGGTGTTGCTCAAGGTGATTTTTACGCTGCGCAGCGTCCGCTCGATTCGTTGAGCAAAAGCATACTGAGCCGCCTCCGCCCAGACTGTGATTTGGGTCGAGGCTTATGCGAAGTGATCGAAGCCCGTCGACTCCATCTCGACGCGCGATCCGCGCTTCGACCACGCAACGCCGCTGCCGGCGGCGAATTCGCCGATCGAGCTCAGCATTAAGTTCAATCGTGCCGCATGCGACTCGAGCTCGGCGAATCGAGGCGCCGGGACGGCGAGCAATATTTCATAATCATCCCCCGCGCCGAGCGCCCACTCGAGCGCGCGCGCGGCGTCGACCGACGCGCGCAACGCCGCCGACAACGGCAGTCGCTCGAGGTCGACTCGCGCGGCGACGCCGCTCGCCGCCGCGAGCTTCGCCAGATCGCCCGCGAGCCCGTCGGAAATATCCATCGCGGCGCTCGCGATCCCGCGGGCCGCGAGCGCGAATGCCACGCGCGGCTGCGGATAGTCGAAGCGCCGGATCAGCTCTTCCCGCGCCGTCCCGGACGGGGACAGCCGTCCGGTGCGGATCGCGAGACCCGCGCCCGCGTCCCCAAGCGTGCCGGTGACGGCGATGAGATCGGCGGGACGCGCGCCGCTGCGTAGCAAGGCGGTGCCGCGCGGCACGTGTCCCATGATCTGCACGGTCACGCTCAGCGGCCCGCGGGTCGTGTCGCCTCCGACCAGGGCGACTCCGTGGGCCGCGGCCAGCTCGAGAAATCCGCTCGAGAACCGCTCCAGCCAGGACGCTTCCGCGCTCGGCAGGGTGAGCGCGAGCGTGGCCCACGCCGGCTTCGCACCCATCGCCGCGATGTCGCTGAGGTTCACCGCGAGCGCGCGATGCCCGATGGAGCGCGGATCGGTGTCCTCGGGGAAATGGCGCCCGCATACGAGGGTGTCGACCGAGACCACGAGCTCCGAGCCCTGCGGCACGGACAGGAGCGCGGCATCATCGCCGATCCCGAGCCCGACGCCCGAGCCGCCGCCGGCTCGGCGCGCGAAGTAGCGATCGATCAGGTCGAACTCGCCGAGCCCCGGCTCGCGACGCTCACCCATGGGAGCCCATCAGACTCGCCGATGCAAGCTCATCACTTTCGGACATACTCGCTCGCGCGCAGCTCGCGCGCGGCCTTGTCGAGCACACCGTTGACGAATTTGTGACCGTCCGTGCCCCCGAATTGCTTCGCGAGCTGCACGGATTCCGCAAGCGATACCCGATACGGAATCTCGGGCCGCGCTCGAAGCTCGTGCAGGCCGAGCCACAGCACGGCGTGCTCGACGGGGTCGAGGTTGGCGGGCGCGATCTCGCACCAGCGCGCGAGCTGCTCGTCGAGAGCCGCGCCGTTCGGCGCGACCGCCTCGAGCAGGGCATCGAAGTATTCGATGTCGACGCCCTCCGCCTCCGGACTCTCCGCAAACTGACGGCGCACGTCCGCCCAGGGCCGCGGATTGATCTGCAGCTGGTAGAGCGCCTGAAGGGCAAGGCGACGCGCGAGGCTCCGGGATCGGTGGTCGGGTGCGCGCCGACCCGCGCGGGCGCGCTTCGCGGGCACGGTCAACTTTCCAGGCGGCGCAACAGGTTCGCCATCTCGAGCGCGACGAGGGCGGCGTCGGCGCCCTTGTTGCCGGCCTTGCCGCCGGCGCGATCGACCGCGTGCTCCACGGTATCGGTGGTCAGCACGCCGAATGCGATGGGCACGCCGCTCTCGAGCGCCGTCCGCGCGATCCCGCCCGCGCACTCGCCCGCGACGTAATCGAAGTGCGGGGTCTGGCCGCGGATCACGGCGCCGAGCGCGATCAGCGCCTCGTAGCGGTGCGAGAGCGCGAGTTTGCGCGCCACGATGGGAATGTCGAAGGCGCCGGGAACCCGCACGATCTCGATCTGCTTCTCGCCGACACCGTGGCGTTTCAGGGCGTCGAGCGCTCCGCGCAGCAGCGGCTCGACCACGAATTCGTTGAATCGCGCCGCGATGATCGCGAATCGCAGGTCGCGGGCCTGCAGCTCTCCCTCGGTGATCTTCGGCTGGTCGGTCGGCACGGGCGCTCCTCGGAACTCGGAATCAGCAAGTATACCGTCGGCGCGGAGCCCGCATCATTCCCCGCCGTCCACGTAGCTCGTGACCTCGAGGTCGAAGGCCGACAGCCCTTGCAGCTGCTTGGGCGAGCTCAGCACGCGCATGCGCTTGAGGCCCAGGTCCTGCAGGATCTGCGCGCCGATGCCGTAGGTGCGCACCACCGTCGCGCCGGGGTTGCGCGACGCCTGGGGCTTCGCGTCCAGCAGCCGCACCACGTCCATGAAGTGCCGGGCTGTCTCCTCGGGGCGCAATATCACGATCACCCCCGAGGGCTCGCTTGCCACCCGGCGCATGGCCGCGCGCAACGGCCACCCCAGCCGCTCGCTGTGCACGCCGGCCGCGTCGCGCAGGGTCTCCATGATGTGCACGCGCACGAGCGGAGGCTGGGTCGAATTGAGATCCCCCTTGACCAAGGCGATGTGCACGGTCTTGTTCACGTGATCCTCGTAGCAGTACATCTTGAATGCACCGTACTCGGTCTCCACCGGCTGCTCGTAAATGCGCTCCACGGACCGCTCGTTCTTCAGGCGATAGCGGATCAGGTCCGCGATGGTCCCGAGCTTCAGGCCATGCGTCTTGGCGAACTTCTCCAGGTCGGGCCTGCGCGCCATGGTGCCGTCGTCGTTCAGTATCTCGACGATCATGGCGGCCGGCGAGAATCCCGCGAGCCGCGCCAGGTCGCAGCCCGCCTCGGTGTGCCCCGCGCGGGTCAACACCCCGCCGGGCTGCGCCATGAGCGGAAAGACATGGCCGGGCTGGCGTAGATCCTCGGGCCGCGCATTCGGCGCGACTGCCGTCTTCACCGTGTGCGCCCGGTCGTGCGCCGAGATGCCGGTGGTCACGCCTTCGGCTGCCTCGATCGACAGGGTGAAATTGGTGCGATGGGTCGAATCGGTGTCGTTCACCATCAGCGGCAAACGGAGCTGGCGGCAGCGCTCGCGCGTCAGGGTCAGGCAGATGAGGCCCCGGCCGTAGCGCGCCATGAAGTTGACGTCCTGGGGCGTGACCATGTCGGCCGCCATGATGAGGTCGCCCTCGTTCTCGCGATCCTCGTCGTCCATGATCACGGCCATCTTTCCCTGCCGCAGCTCCTCGAGAATCTCGTCGATTGCATTGAGCACGATCGCTCCTTCTTTAGGTGTCG
>DATAUO010000300.1:0-2154 GCA_036268215.1 Steroidobacteraceae bacterium | reverse complement strand
CCGACCGCATGGCTCATGACGATGTTGCGCGAGAGCTCCGCCTGCTTGGACTCGGTGACCACCACGTCGCAGAGCGCGCCGACCCCGGTATTGACGCCGTAGGCTCGCACGCCTTGCACGACGATGGACTCCACCAGGGCGCGGGCCGCGCTCACCCGGGCGCGGGCGGCATCCGCGACGCCGAGTTTCGCGCCGGCCGCGACGTCGGCGACCTGGCTCCAGGTCAACGGGCGATCGATGAGGACTGCGTCGGTCATGAGGCGGGATTCACCAGCGCCCGCCAGGACTCGAGATCCTCGCGGGTGCGGTCGATGATCACCCCCACGTCCTTCGAGCTCCGCACCGCACCCGGCTTGGACAGGGCGATGTGCACCGAGGCGACGCCGAAATCCTCGAGGATCAGCATCGCGAGATGCTCGGCCAGCGTCTCCACCAGATGAAACTTGGACCCCTGAATGAAGGTCAATGCGCGCTTCGCGACGCGCTTGTAGTTGAGCGTGTCATCGATCGAGTCGGACCGTGCGGCCTTGCGGACGTCGGCGCCGATCTCGATGTCGACGATGACGGTCTGCCGAACCTGCCGCTCCCAGTCGAAAATGCCGATGATCGCCTCGGTCTTGAGCGCGTGGATGTAGATCTTGTCCTTCATTCAAACAGCCTCTCTCGTTCTGTCGTTGCCCGGAATTGCACCAAGCTCCCAGCTCGCGCGCGCCGCCATGGGCTCCGCGGGATGAAGACCCGCCTCGAGCCGCATGCATCCGGCGAGCGCGATCATGGCGCCATTGTCGGTGCAAAAGGCCGGCCTCGGAAAATACAGCTCGGCGCGGCTCTTCCGCGCGGTTTCCGCCAAGCGCTCGCGCAGGCGCCGGTTCGCGCCGACACCCCCCGCGACGACCAGGCGTCGGTGACCGGTGGCTTGCAAAGCGCGCTCGCATTTCGCCGCCAGCGTATCGACCACGGCTTCCTCGAAGCCGCGGGCGACGTCGGCCCGGACGGCATCGTCGAGCGTCCTGCCGCGCAGGGCGATCAGCGCCGCAGTCTTCAGGCCGCTGAAGCTGAAGTCGAGTCCGGGCCGGTCCAGCATGGGCCGCGGAAAATTGAACCGCCCGGGCTGCCCCTGCTCGGCCAGTGCCGCGAGCGCGGCCCCGCCCGGATAGGGCAATCCCAGCTGTTTCGCGGTCTTGTCGAAGGCCTCGCCCACGGCATCGTCGAGCGTCTCGCCCAAGACCCGATAACGGCCGAAGGCTGCCACGTCGATGAGCTGCGTGTGCCCGCCCGAGACCAGCAATGCGAGGAAGGGAAAAGACGGGGGATCGGCCTCGAGCAAAGGCGCCATCAGGTGCCCTTCCAGGTGGTGGACCCCGATCGCAGGCCTGCCCCAAGCCACGCTCAAGCTGGTGGCGAACCCGGCGCCCACCAGCAGGGCGCCGATGAGTCCCGGTCCCGCCGTATAGGCGATCCCGTCGATCGAATCCCGGTCCGACCGGGCCTCGCGGAGCGCCTCGCGCACCAGCGGCAGGAGCCTTCGGACGTGGTCCCGGGAGGCGAGCTCGGGGACCACCCCGCCATAAGCCTGGTGCATCGCCACCTGGGTATGCAGGCAATGCGACAGGAGCTTCCGATCGGTGTCGAAAACCGCCACCGCCGTCTCGTCGCACGAGGTCTCGATCCCGAGCACCCTCATGGACGCCGCAGCCCCGGATGCATGGCACAGGTTTTGCCGGTCATTTTTGCCTTTTCGGGGGCTGCACCTTAGAATGCGCCCCCCTGTCGCCGATTGCCGGCGAGCGCCAAATATTTGAGGTTTGAATGCCCAGCGTTCGTGTTCGCGAGAATGAGTACTTCGACGCCGCTTTGCGGCGCTTCAAGCGTGCTTGTGAAAAGGCGGGCGTTCTCACCGAGCTTCGACGGCGTGAATTCTACGAGAAGCCCACCCAGGAGCGTAAGCGAAAAAAGGCGGCTGCCGTGAAACGGCATCTGAAGCGCCTGTCGCGGGAGAACATGCGCGGCACCGGCGGCCCTCCGCAGAGCCCTCCGCCGTCCGCATCGAGCCGCCCCTCCTATTGAGGCAGGGATTCTCGGCGCCATGAACACCCGGCTCTAGGCCGTCTCGCTCAGGATGTCCCTCAAAGACCGCATCACGGAAGACATGAA
>DATAUO010000299.1:0-2419 GCA_036268215.1 Steroidobacteraceae bacterium | reverse complement strand
CCAAGGTAGCGCGCAAGCGCGCTCAGCCGCTCGCCAAATGGGGCCCACTGCTCATCCGGCAGCCGTGGCGTAGCGGTGAGCGGTATCCGCCGATTGCCGTGAATGCTGTTGCTGCACTCGGCAATGATGAACACCTTGCTGCCGAGCGCCTGCAGGAGCCGCAGATGGGATTGGAGCGCTGCGATCTCCTCCGCGACGGAGCGGACGAGCAGCGCCGCCGACCACCAGCCGCCGATCAGCGCCAGCTCATGGGCGCCGAGCTGCGCGCCGAGCCGCTCGGGGTCGCGCGCGAATTTGCCGCCGAGCTCGATGCCCTCGAATCCCAACTCCTGCGCATCGCGCAGGACGGCGGCGACCGGCGTATCGCCGCCGAGCTCCGGCAGGTCGTCGTTGATCCAGGCGATGGGGCTCACCCCGAAGCGAACGCTCAATGATCCTCCTCCCGCGCCTTGCGGCGCGCCTCGTATTCGGCGCGGGCGGCCCGCACGGAATCACGCGCGGAAACTGCCGGCACCGCCACGTCCCACCAGGCCCCGCCCGCATTCGTCGCCGCCTGAGGGTCGGTCTCGATGACGATCACGTAGGTGCGCGCTGCCGCGCGTGCGCGCTCCAAAGCCGCAGACAGCGCGCCGATGTCCGGCACTTTCTCGCTCAGTGCGCCGAGCGCCGCCGCGTGGGCCGCGAAGTCGACAGGGTGATTCCCCTGCCCGGAATCGGCGAGCATGTTGTTGAATGGCGCCCCGCCCGTCGCCTTTTGCAGGCGATTGATGCAGCCAAACCCGCGATTGTCCAGCACCACGATCACGAGCTTCAGGCCGAGCATGACTGAGGTCGCCATCTCGGAATTCAACATGAGATAGCTGCCGTCCCCGACCATGATCACGACCTCGCGCTCGGGGTTGGCGAGCTTGACGCCGAGGCCGCCTGCGATCTCGTACCCCATGCAGGAGAAGCCGTATTCGACGTGGTAGCCGCCCGCGCGCGGCGGCCGCCACAGCTTGTGCAGCTCACCGGGCAAGCCGCCGGCGGCGCAGACGACGGTGGTGTCGTTGCGCGCCCAACGGCCGACGGCGCCGATGACCTGCGCGTCGGAAGGTGGGCCTTGCAGCCTGTCAGGAGGATTCACCGCGCGGCTCCAGGCCTCTTCCCACATCACGCGTTCGGCCGCGATGGAGTCGCTCCATGCCTGCGGCACGCGATAGCCGGAGAGCGCCTCCCGCAAACGCTCCAACACTTCGCGAGCATCGCCGATGACCGCAATGGAGCCGTGCTTGTGCGCGTCGTAGGCATTGACGTTCACCTGCAGGAACCGCGTCGCCTGCGGAAACAACGTGCGTGAGGCCGTGGTGAAATCCTGCAGCCGGGTGCCGATCGCCAGTACGACATCGGCCGCGGATGCTGCCGCGTTGGCCGCGCTCGTTCCCGTCACGCCGACCGCGCCGAGCGACTGCGGATGCTCCCAGTTGAGCGCGCCCCTGCCGGCCTGAGTCTCCGCCACCGGGATGCCCGTGGCGCGAGCCAGTTGGTCGAGCGCCGCTTCGGCGCCGGAGTAGAGCACGCCGCCGCCCGCAATGATGAAGGGAGCGCGGGCGCAGCGCAGACACTCGGTGGCCCGTTGGAGATCCTCGCCAGCCGGAGGTGGACGCCGGATCGACCAGGTCGCAGGCTCCAGCATCCTTGCCGGGAACTCCCAGGCCTCCGTCTGCGTGTCCTGACAGAACGCCAGCGTGACCGGTCCGCACGCGGCGGGATCCAGCAGAGTCGCCATGGCCCGCGGCAGCGCTTCGAGGAGTTGCTCGGGGCGCTGGATCCGGTCGAAGTAGCGTGACACTGGCCGGAAGCAATCGTTGGCGCTCACTGTGCCGTCGGCAAAGTCCTCCACCTGCTGCAGCACCGGATCGGGGCCGCGTCCGGCGAAGACATCGCCGGGCAGGAAGAGCACCGGCAACCGATTGACGTGCGCAACGGCAGCCGCCGTCACCATGTTGAGGGCGCCGGGACCGATGGAGCTGGTGCAGAGCATGGCGCGCCGCCGCCGCGCAGCCTTCGCGAAGGCGATCGCGGCATGGGCCATGGATTGCTCGTTGTGCCCGCGGAAAGTCGGCAGCATCTCGCCCGCGGCGTGCAGTGCCTCACCGAGGCCGGCGACGTTGCCGTGGCCGAAAATGGCCCACGCCCCGGCAAAGTAACGCGCCGCCGTGCCACCTTCGTCGATGAACTGGTTGGCCAGATACCGCACGGCGGCCTGAGCGGCGGTGAGACGAATCCGCGCCATGTCTGGGACTCCTGCGGAATTTTACCCCGGCGGGCTCGGCCTGGCCCGGCGCCACGCAGCCACGACGGCCTGCAGGTTGGCGGCGAGCGCGGCCACCGTCTCGGCATCGCCGATCTCGCCGGCGAGCCGCCGCCGGGCGGGCTC
>DATAUO010000298.1:0-17405 GCA_036268215.1 Steroidobacteraceae bacterium | reverse complement strand
CGCCGCCACGATCAGACTGCCCGCCGCGCCCGAGCCGTGCGGTGAAGACGCGCCGCCTCCCACGGCGGGCGTGTCCGGACGCTCGTACGCAAACAGGCTGCGAACGGAGAGCACGTACTCGGCCGAGATCCAGGTGTGCGGCAGATCGCCGACGTGTCCGGGCGTGCGATGATCGCGCCAGGCGATCTCCGGCCACTGGTTCCAGCGCACCGGACGGCGGTCCGACAGGAAAAAACGCAGCAGCTCGAGCGCCGCGTCCCGGCGGCCGAGCCGCACCAGCGCGCCGATGATGCGGATCTCATAGGGCGTGTAATTGGTCCATGAGCCCGCGCCGGAGCGCTTCGAGCGCCAGTCGCTGAGGTAGCGGTCGAAGGTGCGCTCGACCGCGGTCCGATCGAGACCCTGCGGCACGTCGAGCAAATAGATCGCATTCGCCGTCGCGGTCGGATCGAAATCGGCCCACTCGATGCTCCCCGGTATGAAATCGAGGCCGCGCCGCGCGCGCGTCGCCTCGATCGCGCCGAACAACCCCCGGGCAATGCGCGCGGAGAGATCCCGCCAGTGCACCGAATCGGCCGCGCGCCCGGAACGATCCGCAAGATACGCCGCCTCCTGCAGCCCCTTGACCGCCCAGAAATCGTCCCAGAACGAGTGCACCGGCTGCGCGAGATACCCCTCGTGGCTGACCGAGACGGGCATCAACCCCTCCGGCTCGAGCGCACCCTCGATGAATCGCGCGGCTCGCTCGATGTGATCCCAGCACTCGCGCACCAATGCGTCGTCGCCCGTGAAGCGGTGATAGTCGCCGATCAGCGCGATGAGCTGGCCGTGGCTGTCATGCTCCACCAGCCAATCGGCGCCGTCGCGATCGACGCAGCAGGGCACGAACCCGTCCGCGCGCTGGTAAGGCGCGTACCAGCGGATGAAGTCGCGCACCTCTGCGGCGTGACCCATGCGCAGCAGCGCCGCCCCCATCATCGCGCCGTCCCGGATCCAGGAGCGCGTGTAGCGCCGGGGCCCGGGCTGGAGCGCGGGGCCCGCGCGGGTCAGGAGCACGTGCGCGGTCGCGGTACGCACGCACTCGACCGCATCGAGCATCCAGCCGTGGCCGAGCCAGGGATCGGGTCCGCGCGCCGCGCGCCAATCGAAGGCATCGCCGCCGGGCGCGCTCGACTCCGTCTCGGACACCGACGTGAGGCGGTGCTCGACCGATTCTCCCGCATCGAGCGCGATCTCGTAGCAGAGCGCTCCCGTGGCGAAGCCGCGCGGATCGTGCACGGCCGGGCTCGCGGGCAGCTTCCCCGCCGCCAGATGCGCGGCGATGAGCCCCTCATCGAAGCGCATGGCGCCGAAGCCGGACGGCGGCTCGGCCGGCAGAATCGCGTGGTCCTCGTCGACGCGAACGGCGCCATCGCGCCATGCGAGATGGCGGATGCTGGAGATGCCCCCGAGCTCGCGGAAGCTCTGCCACGGCGGAGTGACCTGGAACGGCCGGATCACCAGAAAGAGCCGCGCCGACATGCGCTCGGTCGAGAGATTCTCGATCCGGTAGCGCACGCGGATCGTGCCGCGATCCGTCGCGAACGCCTCGCTCCGCAGGCGCCAGTCCCGGCCCTCCCACACCGAGGCGGGCACCGGCATCCAGCCTTCCTTCAGCTCCTGATGAAGCGTCACGTCGTTCCAGGTGTACAACCGTCCGCGGCTGAACAGCATGGGCTCGATGCACCAGGACCCGGGCGAAGGCTCCATCATCCCGTCCTCGTTCATGAGCGCCGAGGGCGTACCGCGCGCCGTGCCGACGGGGGTCCACACCGTCTGCTCGTTGTGAAGCCAGCGCGGATGCCAGCCTCGCTCCTCGCGCGCCGCGACCGCCTGCCAGAAGGCGTTGAGCGAGCGCGCGAATTGAAACGACCGGGGCTCGAGCGCGGCGCCCGCATTCGGCTCGGGGATCTCGAGGCGCAGGTACCGTGCGGTGAGGTCCGGCAGATACAGGTAGCTGCGATGACCGCCGGCCCGAGGCGCCGTGTACACCGTCTTCCAGCGGCTTCCGGAGCTCGAGGCACGAACCCGAAAGCCTCCAGCCGGGGCGTGCTCCAGCCAGTCGATGACGAGGCCGCCGAGGGTGCGCGGGGCGGTCCAGTCGATCTCGATCCAGGGCTTGGCATCATCCGCACGCGGCCGCCATCCCGCGCCCGAGATCGCATGCGCTGCCTCGAAGCCCGCAAGCTCGCTCGATGCGCCGATGCGCGGCGCTTCCTTCGGCGTCGCGTCCTCGATGTCGAGGTCAGCCACCCAGAGCGTGCCTCGACCGCCCTGCACGGCGGTCACCGCCAGCTCGATCGAGCCCATCTGCGTCAGGTGCGCGCCGGAGGCGGGACCCCACGCAAAGTCGATGTCCCGCGCACGCAATCGAAAGCGCTTCCAATGCCGCGGCGGATCGAGGTCCTTGTAGACGTGACGCCAGACGTTCTGGCCGGCAGCGTCCAGCAGCTTCAATTCCAGGTTGTTGCGGGCGCCGGTGCCGCGCAGCCGAAAGGTCACGACGTAGTCTTCCGGCACGGCCCGGACCATGGCACGCCGCGCCACGACGAACCCTCCGCCGTCCTTGAAGTCATAGTCCATGCAGAGCACGGCCGAATCGCGAACGGTGCTCGTGCCGAGGGTGAGCTGCGCATCACCCGAGGTCACCGGCTGCCATTCGATCGCGGACGAGAAGTTCGAGCTCTGCTGCGACATCGAGCGAAAATGCCCCAAAATAATTTACTTAAAGTGTTTTACATATACTATTGTTTTATATGGATGACAATCCAAACGGGCCTCCCGAAGTGCTGCCTGTGAGGCCGTTCGCATTCGCCTCGTTCCGGCTATGCTGCGGCATGCCCCGCACTCTGGCGTCATTGGCCGCCGCGCTGACGCTCGCCGCGTGCGCCGTTGGCCCCAACTTCAAGCGCCCAGCTCCACCCGCGGTCACCGGCTACACACCCGGGCCGCTGCCCGCCGAAGGGGCTTCCGCACCGGTTCCGGCCGGGGAAGCCCAGCGTTTCGCGGTGGGCAAGGATCTCGCCGCGGATTGGTGGAGCTTGTTCCACTCGGCCAGGCTCAATGATCTGATCGAGATGGCGCTCGCTCATAATCCCGATCTGGAGGCGGCCAAGGCCGCGCTCGCCGCCGCCCACGAGACCATGCTGGCGCAGCGCGGCGCGTATTACCCGAATGTCTCGGCCAACTTCTCGGCCACGCATCAGTCGCAATCGGTGCAGATCGCCCCGACGCCGAATGCCAACATCTTTCAGTACAACCTGTTCACGCCGCAGCTGACCGTCTCGTACGTGCCCGACGTGTTCGGCCTCAATCGACGCACGGTAGAGTCGCTCCGGGCGCAGGAGCAGGAAGCGCGCTATCAGATGATCGCGGCCTACAACACGCTGACCTCGAACGTGGTGGTCGCGGCGATCCAGGAGGGAGCGCTCGAGCTGCAGGTCGATGCGACGCATGACCTCATCGATCTCAACCGCGACTCGCTGAAGATACTCCAATACCAGCTCGACAAGGGCTATGCCAGCCGCCTGGACGTCGCCACGCAGGAGTCGCAGCTCGCGCAGATCGAAGCGACGCTGCCGCCGCTGCGCAAGCAGCTGGTGCAGCAGCAGGATCTGCTCGCGGTGCTCACGGGCAGATTTCCGAGTCAGTCGCCGGGCGAGCAATTCGACCTCCTGAAGATGAAGCTGCCCGAGGATCTGCCGCTCAGCCTGCCGTCGGCACTGGTCGAGCAGCGCCCCGACGTGCTGCAGGCCGAAGCCAACATGCACGATGCCAGCGCCAAGATCGGCATCGCGGTCGCCAATCGGCTGCCCAACATCGTGCTGTCCGCCGATACCGGCAGCACCGCGCTCGCCATGAGCCAGCTGTTCACCGGGGGAACGGGATTCTGGACCGTCGGCGCCGCAGCGACCGCGCCGTTGTTCGCGGGCGGCACCTTGTATCACCAGGAGCGCGCCGCACGCGAGGCGTACGCGCAAGCCGCCGAGCAGTACCGAAGCACCGTGCTCACGGCGTTCCAGAACGTGGCCGACACGCTGACCGCCCTCGATCAGGATGCGGACGCGGTGAAGTCGGCGGCCAAAGCCGCGGACGCGGCCACGGTGGCGCTCGATCTGGCGAAGCGACAATGGCAGGATGGCTATGCGGCTTATCTCGCGCTGCTCTCGGCAGAGCAGACCTATCAACAAAGCAGAATCAATCTGGCGCAGGCTCAGGGAAATCGTTATGCGGACACGGCCGCCCTCTTCCAGGCGCTCGGCGGCGGCTGGTGGCATCGAGCCGACCTCGCCTCGGACCATCATGCACCTTGAGCCCCCGGGCGCCGAGCCCCGCCTCTCTCGAGCTCTCGGTCTGGCGGTCGCCGGCACGCTGCTGATCGCCGGTTGCTCCGGCAAGCCCGAGACGGCGCTTCCGACGCCCGGCCTTCACGACGTCACCTTGACCGATGCTCAGCGGCCCAACGTCCGCCTGTACTCCGTCGCAAGCGCAACGTTCCACAAGACCGTGGATGCGACCGGGGTCGTCGACTTCGACAACGACCAGGCAACGAGCGTGATCGCGCCCTTCTCGGGGCCCGTATCCAAGCTCCTGGTCGACATCGGGCAACAGGTCAAGAAGGGTCAGGCTTTGGCGACGGCCGCCTCAGCGGACTTCGCCGCCGCGCTCGCGGGCTACGCCAAGGCGCTTGCCACCGCGAAAACCAACCGCCATCTCGCCGACCTGGACAAGGACCTGCTCGAGCATCACGGGGTCGCGCAGCGCGAAGCGGCACAGGCGGAGACCGACGCGGTCAACGCCGAGTCCGACCGGGACGCCGCCCTGCAGCAGCTCGTCGCCCTCAATGTGAACCCCGAGGCGATCGAGGACATCCGGAAAGGACGGGCGACGACGCATCCCGAGGCCGTGCTGCGCTCGCCGATCGCGGGCACGGTGGTCGAAAGGCTGATCACTCCCGGCGAGCTCCTGCAGGCCGGCGCCACGGCGAGCTTCACCGTCGCGGATCTGTCGCGCGTCTGGGTCATGGCGCAGATCTTCGGCGCCGATCTCGCCGCCGTGCACGTCGGCGACGGCGCCGATATCGACACCGGCGCCGGCCACTTCCCGGGACGCGTCGACAACATCGCCGCCGAGGTGGACCCCGACACCCGCGCCGTCGCGGTGCGCATCGTGGTCGACAACCCGGGCGACCTGCTCAAGCGGCAGATGTACGTCCATGTGCAGATTCGCTCCAACGCGGAGACTTCCGCGCTGCTCGCGCCGGTGTCCGCCGTGCTGCGCGACGATGAGAACCTGCCGTTCGTGTACGTCCGGAACCCGGACGGCAGCTTTGGGCGCGAGCACGTCACGCTCGGGGGCAGGACCGACGATCACTACGAAGTCTCCTCGGGTCTCGCAGCCGGGAACCAAATCGTGACCGACGGAGGCCTCTTCGTTCAGTTCATGCAAAATCAATGAGCGAAGCTCAGCACTCCCAAGCTCGATGAGCGAATCCGCGCCCCCTGCCCACCCGCCGACTTCCGGTCCGGAGCCGCCGACGCCTCGCACGCAGTCGGTGATGAACCGCATCGTCGCCTCGTCGCTGCGCCAGTCCTTCCTGGTCATGCTCATGACCGCGGTGCTGTTGATCGCGGGCACGCGCTCGCTCGATCGCCTGCCCGTCGACGCCTACCCCGACCTTTCGCCGCCCATGGTCGAGGTCATCACGCAGTGGCCGGGCCGGGCCGCCGAGGAAGTCGAGCGCCTGATCACCGTGCCGGTCGAGCGCGAGATGAACGGTCTTCCCGAGATGACCACCATCCGCTCCATCTCGCTGTATGGCTTGTCGGACGTGATCATGACGTTCCGCAACGGCACGGACAATTACTTCGCGCGCCAGCAGGTCTACGACCGCTTCGGGGATCTGTCGCTGCCGACCAACGTGACGCCGTCCCTGTCGCCCATGTCGGCGCCGTCCGGGCTCATCTATCGCTACGTGCTGCAGAGCCCGGATCGCTCGCCCATGGAGCTCAAGACGTTCGAGGACTGGACGGTCGAGCCGCAGTACAAATCCGTCCCGGGAGTCGCGGACGATTCGGGCTTTGGCGGCGGCACCATGCAATACCAGGTGCTGCTCGACCCCGCACGGGTGGCGTCCGTCGGCCTCTCCGTCGCGCAGGTGGAGCAGTCGCTCACCTCCAACAACGACGACTCCGGCGGCGGCTTCTACTCGGAGGGCGGCCAGTTCTACTACGTGCGCGGCATGGGCCGCCTGATCACGACCGAGGACATCGGCAACGTCGTGGTGGCCGTCAACAACGGCACGCCCGTGCTGGTCAAGGACGTGGGCAAGGTCGAGATCGGCATCGCGCCGCGCCTCGGCGAGTTCGGCTACGAAAAGCAGGATGATGCCGTCGAAGGCGTGATCCTGCTGCGTACCGGCGAGAAAACCCAGGATGTCCTGAAGCGCGTCGAGGCCAAGACCCAGGAGCTCAACGAGCAGATCCTGCCGAAGGACGTGAAGGTCGTTCCCTTCTACGATCGCACCAACCTGGTCGCGCTGACCACGGACACGGTCGAGCGAAACCTGCTGCGCGGCATGGTGCTGGTGGTCGTCGTGCTCATCTTCTTCCTGTACGACGTCCGCGCCGGGCTCATCGTCTCGGTCAGCATCCCGCTCGCGCTGCTGTTCGCGTTCATTTGTCTCGACATCCAGAACGCCTCGGCCAACCTCCTGTCCATCGGCGCGGTCGACTTCGGCATCCTGGTCGACGGCGCGGTCGTCATGGTCGAGAACATCTTCCGCCAGGTGGTGGCACGCAAGGGATCGGCGCGCAACATCAGGGAGATCATCCTCGATGCCGCCGCGGAGGTCGATCGGCCGCTCTTCTATGCCGTGGCCGTCATCGTCTCGAGCTTTCTGCCGATCTACGTGCTGTCCGGGCCCTCGGGCACCTTGTTCAAGCCCATGGCCGACACCATGGTGTTCGCGCTGATCGGCTCGCTGATCGTCACCCTCACGCTGCTGCCGGTGCTGTGCGCCTGGTTCATGCGCAAGGGCATCGTCGAGCGCCGCAACGTGCTGTTCGAGTCGATCAAGGCCCGCTACGTCCGCGGACTCGATTTCTGCCTCGCGCGCCCCTGGGGCACGACCATCGCATGCACGATCCTGCTCGCGCTCTCGCTGCTCTTGATACCGCGCGTCGGCGCGGAATTCATGCCGCACCTCGATGAGGGCGCGCTCTGGGTTCGAGCCACCATGCCTTACACGATCTCCTTCGACGAGGCCGCGAGAATCACCCCGCGGATCCGCGACATCCTGCGCTCCTTTCCCGAGGTCACCACGGTCGCCTCCGAGCTCGGCCGTCCCGATGACGGCACCGATCCCACCGGCTTCTTCAACGTGGAGTTCTACGTGGACTTGAAGCCCTATCGCGAGTGGGGCGGCAAGTACCGCGACAAAGCCGGCCTCATCGAGGCCGTGAACCGCAAGCTCGAGTCCTTTCCCGGCATCAATTTCAACTACACGCAGCCGGCCGAGGACGCAGTGGACGAGGCGGAGACCGGCTTGAAGAGCGCGCTTGCGGTCAAGGTGTTCGGCGCTGACCTGCAGACGCTCCAGCAGAAAGGCAAGGCCATCAAGCAGGTGCTGGAGCGCGTGCGCGGGATCCGCGAGGTCACGCTGGTCCAGGAGCTCGGGCAGCCGAGCCTGGTCATCCAGATCGATCGCGGCCGCATCGCCCGCTACGGCCTCAACGTGTCCGACATCAATGCGCTGATACAGACCGCCATCGGCGGCGATGTCGCCACCGAGGTCGTGCAGCAGGAGAAGGAATTCGATCTGATCGTGCGGCTCCAGCAAAAATACCGCGACAATCCCGGGGAGATCGGCGACATCCTGGTTGCAACGCCCGCCGGCGCGCAGGTGCCGCTGAAGGAGCTCGCCCACATCCACATCGGCAACGGCGCGGCCTTCATCTACCGGCAGAACAACTCCCGCTACATCGGGGTGCAGTTCTCGGTCGAGGGCCGCGATCTCGCCGGGGCCGTCGAGGATGCGATTCAGCAGGTGAACCACAAGGTTTCCCTGCCCAGGGGCTATCGCCTGGACTGGGGCGGCGAGTACACCGAGTACACCGCTTCGCGCGCGCAGCTCTCGGTGATCCTGCCCATGACCTTGTTTTTGATTTTCCTGCTCTTGTTCGCGCTCTACAGCAATTTCAAGTTTCCGCTCATCACCGTGCTCGGCGTGCTCCTGTCGGCGCCGGTGGGCGGCATCGCCGCGCTCTGGATCTCCGGAACCCCCTTCTCGGTGTCCTCCGGCATCGGATTTCTCGCCCTGTTCGGCGTCTCGGTGCAGACCGCGGTCGTCTACATCTCGTACGTCAACGAGCTGCGGCGGGACGGCATGCCGACCGCCGAGGCGATCCGCGAAGGCGCGATTCTGAGGTTGCGCCCTATCATGATGACGGCCTTGGTCGCCGCGCTCGGACTGTTGCCGGTCGCGCTCGCGACCGGCGTCGGCACCGACTCGCAACGGCCCTTCGCGCTGGTGATCGTCAGCGGATTGTTCACCCGCCTCCTGATCAGCGTGTACCTGATGCCGGTGCTGTATGCACTGGTGGCGCGGCCGGGAGACCGGCTCGAGGTCTGACCTACCAGCTGTCGGCCGCCGTGCCCGGCGTGTTGACCTTGAGCACCACCGTGCGCGTCCCGCCCTCATGCAGCAGCCGCAGCTCGACGGTCTGGCCGACGCGAACCACCGCAAGCGCGTTGCGAAGCTGCGTCGCCCCGTCGAGCGCGACGCCGTTCATCGCCACCGCGATGTCCCCGGCCTTGACGCCCGCATGATCGGCGGCCGATCCCGGCGCCACCGCGGTGATCAGGACGCCGCGTGAGTTGACGAGCTGCAGCGCCTCGGTCGCCTCCGGCGTGAGATCTTGCAGCTTGATGCCGACGATGCCGCGCTTCACCGCACCGTACTGGATCAGCTGCCCCATCACCGCCTTCACCATGTTGACGGGAATGGCGAATCCGATGCCGATATTGCCGCCGTCCTTGGACAGAATGGCCGAGTTGATGCCGACCAGCTCCCCGCGAAGATCGACCAGCGCGCCGCCCGAGTTGCCGGGGTTGATCGAGGCGTCCGTCTGGATGAATTCCTCGTAGCCGCGCGGATGAATGCCGGTGCGCCCGAGCGCGCTCACGATGCCGACGGTCACGGTATGCCCGAGCGCGAACGGATTGCCGATCGCGACCACCCAGTCGCCGACCTCCAGGTGCGATGAGTCGCCGAGCGCCATGGCGGTCAGGTGGGGCTCCGATACCTTGAGCACGGCGATGTCGGTCGCCTCGTCGCTCCCGACGACCTTGGCCGAGAAGTGGCGGGTGTCGAGCAAGGTCACGGTGATCTCGCTCGCGTTCTCGATGACATGCCGGTTGGTGACGATGTAGCCGTTCTGCGCGTCGACGATCACGCCCGAACCCGCGCTCTGGAACTGTCGCTGTCGGACGACCTCGCTGTCCGGCACGTTGAAGAAGCGGCGAAAGTACGGGTCCTCGAGCAGCGGGTTGCGCCGCACCCGCTCGGTCAACGTGCCGCGCGTGGCGATATTGACCACCCCCGGCGAGGCGATTTTGATCATCGGCGCAAGCGAGGGCAACGCGACCGCCGCCGAAGGGCCGGCAACGGACTGCGCCTGCAGCGGGAAGATCAGCGCCGCCGCGCACGCGAGCCGGAGTGATCGCAGGGACATGTTCAAAGGGCACCTCCACCGGGCGGCGGGCATCTCCGCCGGGCGCAAGGATAGGGCCCGCTCGGACGCTTTACAAAACTTTACCCCGCGCACAAGGGGCGCTAACGCGCCGGGCGGAGAGTGTTCCCGTGTTCTCCAACCCTCCGAGGATCCGACCATGAGCCCCTCCGCACCGGCTTCATCCAGCCCCTCCCTGCTCCGCAGGCTGCTCAACCGATACACCCTGGTCTCCTTCGCCGCCGGCGCCGCGCTCGCGGTCGGCATCGGCGCCTCCGCTCTCAGCGGCGCCATGGGCGGCATGCACGGCATGATGATCGGCAACGTGAGCCCCGCCGAGGTGCAGACGCACGTCGACCACATGCTCAAGCATCTGTACGTTGAGCTCGATGCGACCGAGGCCCAGAAGGCGCAGATCGGCCCGCTGGTTCAGCAGGCCGTGAGCGACCTGCTGCCGCTCCACTCGCAGATCGGTGCCGCCCACACCCAGGCGCTGCAGGCGCTCCAGGCGACCCCGGTGGATCGCACCGCGCTCGAGGCGGCGCGCGCCGCGCACTTGCAGCTCGCGGACCAGGCATCGAAGCGCTTCGTGCAGCTCATCGCCGACGTCGGCGACACTCTGACGCCGGTGCAGCGCAAGGCCTTCCTCGACCACATCAACAAGATGCACGCGATGCCGCACTCCTGAGCTAAAGTCGGCGCGTGGCCGAGCGCATCCTGGTGGTCGAAGACGATCCGCGCCTGGCCGAGATGCTGTCCGAGTATCTCGGCCAGGCCGGCTACCGCATCGCGCACGTCCCGCTCGGCGCGCGGGCGCTCGAGCAGCTCGCGGAGTCGCCTTTCGACGCGGTGGTGCTGGACCTCATGCTGCCGGACATGGACGGCCTGGACGTCTGCCGCGAGCTGCGCGTCCGGTCGGACATCCCCGTTCTCATGCTGACCGGCCGCGGCGACGCCGTCGACCGGATCATCGGCCTCGAGCTCGGCGCCGACGATTATCTGCCGAAGCCGTTTCAGCCGCGCGAGCTGCTTGCCCGGCTCCGGGCGGTGTTGCGCCGGCGCGCGCCCGGCCGCCCGCCCGCGGACCAAGCCATGCATTTCGGGCGCCTGGAGATCGACACCGCCGCCCGGGTGGTACGCCTCGATGGGGCCGCGCGCGAGCTGACCGGGTACCAGTTCGACCTGCTCGTCGTCCTCGCGCGGCGCGCCGGCCGCGTGCTGTCGCGCGATGCGCTCATGGATGCCGTCAAGGGCGAGAAGCTCGAGGCGTTCGACCGGTCCATCGACGTGCACATGTCGAAGCTCAGGGCGGCGATCGAGGACGACCCGAAGAAGCCGCGCCGCGTGATCACGGTGCGCGGCGCCGGCTACGTGTTCGCCAAGGCCCAGGACTGATGCTGCGCCTGTATATCCGCTTTTACCTCGCGCTGCTCGCGAGCCTGCTCCTGCTGGTGATCGCAACCGTGACGCTGCTGCACTTCACCGGCGGCAACATGGAGCAGGCCGGGACGACGTTCGCGCGGATCGTGCAGAACATCCTGCCTCCGCCCGACGCTCCCGCCGAGGAGCAGCAGCGCGCGCTCGCGCGCATCTCGAGCGGGCTCGACGGCACCGTGGCCCTGTTCGACCGCAACGGCGTGCTGGTGGCTTCGGTGGGCCGGAATCTCCCGCCGCCGCCCGCGGCGCATCGCCCCGGCCTCGGCATCGTGACCTTCGAGCACGGGACGCTCACCTATGTCCGTCTCGCCGACGGGCGCTGGCTGGCCGCGCGGCTGCCGTCCGCATTCACGCATGCGCGTCTCGTGTTTCACCTCGTGCTCCTGCTCCTGGCCGTGGCCATCGGGCTTGCCGCCTATCCCATCGTGCGCCAGATCAGCAAGCGCCTCGAGCGTCTGCAGCGCGGCGTGGAGTCGCTCGGCGCGGGCGACTTGACGGCGCGCGTCGCGGTCGAGGGCCGCGACGAGGTGGCGCGGCTCGCCGCGAGCTTCAACCGCGCGGCGGCGCAGATCGAGAAGCTCATGCAGGGCCACAAGTCGCTGCTCGCCAATGCCTCGCACGAGCTGCGCACTCCGCTCGCGCGCATCCGGCTGGCGCTCGAGCTCATGAAGGACACGGCCGATCCCAGGCTCAAGAAGGGGCTCGAGCAGGACATCGCCGAGCTGGACTGGCTGGTCGACGAGATCCTGCTCGCAAGCCGGCTCGACATCGTCGGGGGGAAGCTCGCATCCGAGGAAGTGGACCTGCTGGCGCTCGCCGCCGAGGAATGCGCGCGCTACGAGCAGGTGCAGCTCGAGGGAACCGTTGTATTGCTGGCAGGCGACCCCCGCCTGCTGCGGCGCCTGCTGCGCAATCTGCTCGAGAACGCCCGTCGCCATGGCGCTCCGCCGACGCAGGTACGAATCGGCAGGACCGCCATGGGGCCGTCGCCGCGCGCGCCCGGGAATGCAGGCCCCGGGCCGCGCGCCGTCATCCGCGTCTGGGACGCGGGACCCGGCGTCCCTGCGGAGGACTTCGAGCGGGTCTTCCAGCCCTTTTATCGCGGCCATGACGCGCACGATCGCGGCGGCGCCGGCCTCGGGCTAACCCTGGTGCGCGAGATCGCTCGGCGGCACGGCGGCATCGCGGGCTGCGAGCGCATGGATGACGGCCGCAGCTGCTTCGTGGTGGAGCTGCCGACATAAGGTCGGGGCCGGCGTGTCGCCGCGGTGGCAGCGCGACGCGCGGATCGGAATGATCAGTACGCCCCCATGAAATCGCGCTTGCCGATGGGCAGCCCGTTGTGGCGCAAGATGGCATAGGCCGTAGTGGCGTGAAAAATGAATTGCGGCAAGCCGTAGTTGGCGAGATACGCCTGCCCGGTCAGTTTCTTCTCCTTGGGCGTACCCGGACGCAATACGATTTCCTTCGTCTCGCTGCCCTCGAATTGCGGTGAGCGCACGCTGTCGAGGAATTCCATGGTGCGGACCAACAGGCCGTCGAGATCGGCAAAGCTCTTCTCCTTGCCTTCATAGGCCGGAATCTCAACGCCTGCCAGGCGTGCCGAAATGCCGCGCGCAAAATCCGCGGCGATCTGCACCTGCTTGACCAGCGGGAACATGTCGGGATACAGACGCGCCTGCAGAAACGCGTCCGGCTCCATGCCTTTGGCGGCCGCGTGCGCGTCGGCCTGCGCCAGAATGGCCTTCAAGGCCGTCAGCAATTGCTTGAACACGGGGACTGAATTGACATACATCGCGCTGGTCATGGCCGTTCCTCGATTGGTCGTGCATCCATGGTACACGCCTGGCTACCGCGTTACCCCCGAGGTATTGTGACGCCGTGACAGACCCCGGCAAAGCCGTCTTTCTGAGCTACGCCTCGCAGGATGCCGAGGGGGCGGCGCATATTTGCGCGGCGCTTCGTGCCGCCGGAATCGAGGTCTGGTTCGATCAGAGCGAGCTTCGCGGCGGCGACGTGTGGGACAACATGATCCGGCGCCAGATCAAGACCTGCGCGCTGTTCGTCGCCATCATTTCCCGCAACACCCACGCCCGCGACGAGGGCTACTTCCGCCTGGAGTGGAAGCTCGCGGTGGACCGCTCGAATCTGATGGCCGCCAACCGCGCGTTCCTCGTGCCCGTGGTCATCGACGATACGCCGGAGGACGACGAGCAGGTCCCGGACAAATTTCGCGAGGTACAGTGGACTCGGCTGCCGCGCGGCGAGACGCCGCCCGCCTTCGTCGAGCGCATCCGGCATCTGTTGTCGCTCGGCGCCGCGAGCCCGGCCGGGGCCGGCCCGGCGCGGCCGCCGAGGGCGGATGCGGCTCATGCAGGAGCGGCGGCCGCCGCCAATGCAGGGCTGGCGGCCGCGGCCAATGCGGCGACGGCCGCGGCCAAGGCGGCCACGCCGGCCGCCGCCGGGGAGCGCGGCGCCGCGGCGGGTGCGAGCGTTCCGGCTCGCTCCATGGCCGGGCGCTTGCCGCTCGTCCTGGCGCTCGTCGCCGCCGTGATCGCGGCCGGCTATTTCTTTATCCGGCAGCCAGGTCCCCCGCCGGGGTCGACACGGCAGCCGGATCGGATCGCGGCGGCGACGCCGGTCGCAACAACGGCGGGCAACGCGCCGGACAAATCGATCGCGGTCCTGCCGTTCACGGACATGAGCGAGAAGAAGGACCAGGCGTACTTCTCGGAGGGGCTCACCGAGGAGCTGATCGACCAGCTCGCCCGGGTCCATGACCTGCATGTCGCGGCGCGCACGTCCTCCTTCTATTTTCGGGACAAGTCCGAGGACATCGCCGCGATCGCACAGAAGCTGCACGTGGCGAACATCCTGGAGGGCAGCGTCCGAAAATCGGGCAACACCCTGCGCATCTCGGCTCAGCTGATCCGCGCCGACAATGGCTACCATCTCTGGTCGGACTCGTACGATCGCGAGATCAAGGATGTGTTCAAGGTCCAGGATGACATCGCTCGCGCGGTAGTCGACCAGCTCAAGGTGACCCTGCTGGCCCCGATCCGGGAGGCCGCGGCTCAGCCCGCTTCCTCCGATACCTACAACCTGTTTCTGCAGGGCCGCTTCGCCATGTCCCGCGACACGAAGGAAGGCATGGCCAAGGCGGTCGAGCTCTACAAGCAAGCACTCGCGCTCGATGCCCGATATGCCCCCGCCTGGGCGGCGCTCGCGGGGGTTTACAACCGGCAGATCGCCAACGGCTACCTGCTGAGCGATCCCGGCGCGAAGCTCTCGATGCAAGCTTCCGAAAAGGCGATCTCGATCGACCCGAGCCTCGGCGATGCCTACGCATGGCTCGCCGTGATGCAGGCCGCCGCCGACCACCAGTGGTCGCTGGCGAGCGCGACGCTGGCGCGCGGGCGCGCGGTCGATCCCGAGAACTCGAACCTCATGTTCATGACGGCACAGCTGGCCGCCACGACGAAGGCTCCGGACGAGGCGGTCGCCCTCTACGAGAAGGCGCTCGAGCGGGATCCGCTGAATCTGTTGATTCGCAAGTATCGCGCTCGGGCGCTGTACTTCGGGCGGCATTTCGACGCCGCAGAGGCCAGCCTTCGCCAGGTGATCGAGCAGAATCCGTCATTTCCCGGGGCGCACTACGAGCTCGGACGAGTCCTGTTGGCGAAAGGCGATGCACCGGCGGCGCTGGCGACGTTCGAGGCCGAGCCCTCCGCGGCGTGGCGCTCTTTTGGCCTCCCGCTCGCCTACTTCGCCGCGCGCCGCACGGACGACGCCAACAAGGCGCTCGCGGAGCTCGTGCGCGACTCGGCCGGCTCGGAGATGCAGGTGGCTGAGACTTACGGGTACTTTGGCGATGCGAACGCCGCCTTCAAGTGGCTCGACGCCGCGGTCACGCAGAAGGATCCCGGCATTCTGTGGCTGCGCTTCAATCCCTTGCTCGGTGGGATCGAGAAGGACCCCCGCTATCGGGCGCTGCTGCGCAGGCTGGGGCTGCCGGACTGAGCGCGCAGTGGCGGAGAGGGCGAGATTCGAACTCGCGACCGGATCGCTCCGATGCCGGTTTTCAAGACCGGTGCATTCAACCGCTCTGCCACCTCTCCGTATCTTCTGAATCAATGGGTGGCGCGGTATTCGACCGCGTCATTATCCCGCTTTTCGGCATCCGTGTTTCTTTCCTTCTTTCATCGCTTTATGTCTTTATTTTTCAATTGACTACCGGATATATATTATCTAATTTATCATAATGGGCTCATAACAGGGCGACTGCCGTTCGCCGCCAATCGCCCGATGAAAGCCGATCCGTCCGTCCAGCCACCGGCCGCCATCACGTCATCGGCATTCCCGTCCCGCTATACTCGCGCGTTTCAAAATGACAGCTTCCGCGGAAGCCGTATCCGCGGAAAGTCAGCCAACGCCGGCCCGACCTATCGGAGATTTGAATGAAGCAGTTCCGCTCGAGCGCGTCCGCACTCCTGGCAAGCTCGCTCTGCGCGCTGGCCTCGATTCCCGCGATCGGCGCGGAGGCTCCGCAGCCCGTGGATCCCGCCGGGCCGAAGCCGGCCCAGACCACGATGATGATGCGCAAAGCCGATCTGTCGGAAACCCAGAAGCCCCTTTGGGCATCGAAGCCCGACATCGCTGCGTTCGAGAAAATCGACAACGATCACCTGGCAGCGGCCGAGCGCAGCATCGCCGCCCTGGTCGCCGAGAAGGGTCCTCACACCGTCGACAACACCCTGCGCCCGCTGGACGACGCGACCCGCGAGATCGATTCGGCCCTGTACTTCGCCTCGCTCATGGAGTCGGTGCATCCCGACGCGAAGTTTCGAGATCACGGCACGGCGATGCTGCGCAAGGCGAGCGCCGCTCAGACCAAGCTGTCGCTCAATCGAACCGTGTACCAGGCCTTGGCCGCCGTGCCGCTCGAGGGTGCGGACGCCGCGACGCAGTACTACATCCGCCGGCAGCTGCTGGAGTTCCGGCTGTCCGGCGTCGACAAGGACGATGCGACCCGCGCCAAGCTCGCGCAGCTGAACGACCAGCTCACGGCGGAGAGTTCGGCCTTCGCTCGCAACATCAATGACGGCACCAAGACCATCGAGGTGCGCGGGGTGTCCGAGCTCGCGGGCATGCCGCAGGACTTCATCGACGCGCACAAGCCGAAGGACGGGGTGATCCGCCTGACCACCGACTATACGGATTCGCTCCCCGTCCTGAAGTTCGCCGCCAGCGACGATCTGCGCCGCCGCATGCTGCTCGCATTCGACACGCGCGCCTACCCCAAGAACCGCGAGGTCCTGCAGAGCATCCTCGAGACGCGCCATCAGATCGCGAATCTGCTCGGCTACAAGACCTGGGCCGACTACAACGCGGCCGACAAGATGATCGGCAGCGGCGCCGCGATCGGCAAGTTCATCGACGACCTGGAGGCGGCGGTGCGTCCGACCATGGAAAAGGAATTCCAGATGCTGCTGGCGGAAAAAAAGAAGACTCAGCCGCAGGCCTCCACCATCGGCACCTGGGAATGGAGCCATTACCAGGAGTTGGTGCGCCGTTCGAGCTTCGATTTCGACTCGCAGTCCGTGCGGCCCTACTTCCCATACCAACAAGTCAAGCAAGGCATCCTCGACACCGCCTCCAAGCTCTTTCACGTCAGCTTCCGCCGCGAGGACAACGTGCCGGCCTGGGAGCCGTCGGTCGAGACTTGGCTGGTGCTCGATGGGCCCAAGGTCATCGGCCGGATCTATCTCGACATGCACCCCCGCCCCGGCAAGTATTCGCATGCCGAGATGGCGCAGGTGTTCGACGGGCAAGAAGGCAGGCAGCTCCCGGAGGCCATTCTCATCTGCAATTTTCCCCGGCCGACCGCCACCGATCCCGGCCTCATGGAGTACGGCGACGTCCAGACCTTCTTCCACGAATTCGGGCATCTCATGCATATGATCATCGGCGGCCACCAGGCTTGGGCCGGAGTCAGCGGCATCACCATGGAGGCGGATTTCGCCGAGGCGCCGTCGCAGATGCTCGAGGAGCTGATCGCGAGCCCGCAGGTGCTCGCGGGCTTTGCGCGCGACTACAAGACCGGCAAGCCGATCCCGACCGAGCTCGTGATGCGGATGCGCCGCGCCTCGGCGTTCGGGCGGGCGATATTCGTGGCGCAGCAGGACGGCTACAGCGCTG
>DATAUO010000297.1:0-27231 GCA_036268215.1 Steroidobacteraceae bacterium | reverse complement strand
CCACCAACATCCTCACGGCGATCGCCCTTGCGCTCGCGACGCCGGGCTTCGTGCTCTTCGGCTGGCGGTCAGACCGCATCGGCCGCAAGCGCATCATCCTCGCGGGATGCCTGATCGCCATGCTCACGTACATCCCGCTGTTCCACGCGTTGACGCGCTACGCGAATCCGGCGCTTTACGCGGCGCAGTCGGCCGCGCCGGTCACGGTGGTCGCCGACCCGCGCGAGTGCTCGTTCCAGTTCGATCCGATCGGCAAGAACAAGTTCGACTCGACCTCATGCGACATCGCCAAGAGCTATCTGGCCAAGGCTGGCATCTCCTACCAGGGAGTCGACGCGGCACCGGGCACGGTGGCGCAGATCAAGAGCGGCGACACGGTGCTGACCGCGCCGGATCCGCACACGGTCAAGGGAGCCGACAAGAAGGCTGCCATCGCAGCCTTCCAGTCGGCGGCCAAGAAGACGCTCGCCGCGGCGGGCTATCCCGAGAAAGCCGATCCCGCCGCGATCAACAAGCCGATGGTGGTGCTCATCCTGTTCGTGCTGGTGTTCTACGTCACCATGGTCTACGGGCCGATCGCCGCGCTCCTGGTCGAGCTGTTCCCGGCGCGCATCCGCTACAGCGCGATGTCCCTGCCCTACCACATCGGCAACGGCTGGTTCGGCGGATTCCTGCCGACGACCGCCTTCGCGATGGTGGCGGCGACCGGCGACATCTACTACGGACTTTGGTACCCCATCGTCGTGGCCGGCCTCACGTTCGTGGTGGGAGCGCTCTTCCTGCCGGAGACGTTCAAGCGCAGCATCGACGCGCCCTGAGGCGTTTCATGACATCGGCGCGCGGATCGCAGGACCCGCGCGCCGGCGCCTACGCGCAACCGGCGGCCTCGCCGCTCCTCAATCGCCGGTGTAGTCCGCCGCTCGAGTCGCATCCCGCGCCCGGTCGGATGAGATCGCGTTGAAGATCGGCGTCAACACCAGCGCGACCACGAGATTCAGCGCCACGGTGTAGAGCGCGATGTAGCCGGGAAACGTGTGCCCGAACGCCTGCAGCGGGTAGGAGTTGGCCAGCTTGTTGGCATAGGCCATGCTGGTACCCGCGTAGGTGCCCACCGCCCATCCGGCGAGCAGCGCCCAAGAGTTGAACCAGCGGGTATAGGCGCCCAGCATGACCGACGGCAGGGTCTGGATGATCCAGATGCCGCCGAGCAATTGAAGCTGGATCGCGTACTTGGTGGGCACCTCGAGGATGAACACCAGCGCGCCCGCCTTGACGATCAGCGAGACCCACTTCGCCATTCGGGACTCTTGCTTGTTGGTCGGATTGCGGTTGAAGAACTCGCGGTGAATGTTGCGTGTGTAGAGATTCGCGGCCGCGATCGACATGATCGCGGCGGGCACCAGCGCGCCGATGCCGATGGCGGCGAACGCGATGCCCACGAACCAGGACGGAAAGCTGTGCAGGAGCAGCGCGGGCACCGCGAAGTTGCCTTTGAACTGATCGAAGCCCCGGGCGAATTCAGGCAGCTTGTCGACTCCGGCGGCGATGGCCAGGAGCCCGAGCATCGCCAGCAATCCCAGCATGAACGAATACCCGGGCAGCATGGCCGCATTGCGCCGGATCGCCCGGCCGCTGCTCGCGGAGAGGATTCCCGTGAGCGAGTGCGGATAGAGGAAGAGCGCCAGCGCGGAGCCGAACGCCAGGGTCGCATAGCCGCTGTAGGCGCCCGTGCTTCCGGGAGGCGGTGTGGCGAGGATCAGCTTCGCGGCCGGCACCGCGGCGAAGATCTTGGCGAATCCGCCGAGCTGGATCGGGATCACGATGATGGCCGTGAGCGCCGTGATGTAGATGAGAATGTCCTTGACGATGGCGATCGAGGCCGGTGCGCGCAAACCGCTGGAATAGGTGAACGCCGCGAGCACGACGAACGCGATCAACAGCGGCAGGTCGCCGGCGAGCCCGGTGCCGGAGATCCCGAGGCCGCCGATCAGCACCTGGATGCCGACGAGCTGCAGCGCGATGTACGGCATGGTGGCGACGATGCCGGTCACGGCCACGGCGAGCGCCAGCCAGCGATTGTCGAAGCGGCCGCGCACGAAGTCGCCCGCGGTGATGTAGCCGTGACGGTGGCAAACGTGCCAGAGACGCCGGAACACCAGGAACAGGATCGGATAGACGATGATGGTATAGGGCACCGCGAAGAACGCGATCGCCCCCTGACCGTAGGCCAGCGCCGGCACGGCGATGAACGTGTACGCGGTGTACACATCGCCGCCGATCAGGAACCAGGTCACCACCGTGCCGAAGCGCCGGCCGCCGAGGCCCCATTCGTGCAACAGCTCGAGATCGCCCTTGCGCCAGCGCGCGGCCGCAAATCCCAGCCACGAGATGAGGCCGAACAAGGCGATGAAAATGATCAATGCAACCCAGTTCACTTCCTGCACGGTCGTCTCCGGCGGCTTGGTCGGTTTTTGAGGGGCGCTTTAGGGGGTGGTCTGCGTCAGTCGGCGGTGGCGAAGTAAACGGCGGCGGTCAGCACCGCGCTGACGAGGACCCACAAGAGCTGGAACCAGTAGAAGAATGGGATGCCGGCGAGCGTCGGATCGACCTTGTTGTAGAGCGGCGGCCACAGCGCCACCACGAACTGCACCAGGAACAAGAGATACCAACCGCTCCATCCGCGGCGTTTCCGGGGTTCCGTGCTCATCGCCTCCTCCCTCGGGCTCGGTGGCCCGATTGCCTGCCCGGACACTAACCGAACGGCGCGGGCAAAAAAAGACCCCGCGGCCTTTCGAGCCGCGGGGTCTCGTCGACGTGCGCCGGAGCCGGCGCGATCGCCCGTCGGGGCGATCAGAACTTCATGCGAACGCCGATGGTCGGGTTCAGGTTGTTGGTCTGCATGGTGTAGCCGTTGGCCACGCCGTCATACACGCCGCTCCACATGGCGCCGATGTAGCCGTCGACGTGGCGGTTGAAGGCATAAACCGCGTCGAACGAGAGCGCCGAGAAGTGACCGCTGCAGGTGCCGGACTCGTTGGTATTGCACCCGACGTTGTCGCCCGTGCCATAGGCATTCTGATGATAGCCGTAGTACGCGGCCGTCAGGTCGAGCCCCGGAAGGACGGTGTACTTCACGCCCGCCCAGTAGACATTGAGCTCCTTGGCGTTGTCGTAGGCGGCATTGTTCACGAACGCCAGGATGTAGCCGCCGATGTCCACGAAGCCCGCGGGCAGCGGATTGGACGGGTTCGCGTACTTGATGTGCTCATAGCCCGCGAAGAACTTCCAGTCCTGCATGCTGTACAGGCCCATCAGGCCGTACGTGGTGTTGTCCGAGATGGTTCCCGACAGGGAGTTCGTGATCGAATAGCCGAGACCCGGCAGGTCGCCCGCCTGAGCCGTCGACAGCGGCGATGCCGAGATCGCCGAATTCGCCTTGGTGTAGTAGCCGTCCAGCGAGAACCCGGCGTACTCGCCGCCGATCTGCGCCTGCCACGCCGTGTTGGCGCTGTTGAGCGCGCCGCTCGAATTGTTGAATTTGTACATGAAGCCGGCATGCGCCATGTGGTTGAACGTGGCCACGTACTTGATCGAATTGTCGAGACGCCGGTCCTCGGTGTCGCCGCCGCCCGCATACGTACCCGACATGCCGATCAGCGAGAATGCCTGCGAGGCATAGTTCGGGTCATATTTGCTGATGCCGTCGGCGAGCAGCGTGGTCTGGCGGCCGAAGGTGAGCGTGCCCCAGTGCTTGGAGCTGAAGCCGGCATAGACCGTCTCGAAGAACTGGCCCGCGACGCTCGAGTCGAGGTTCGTGGTCTGCTGGCTCGCGGGCTTGCCGTTGTTCAGCACCATGGACTTCTCGGCATCGCTGATCTCGCCCGAGGTCGGATTGAAGAACATCTCGGCACGGAAGACGCCGGACCACTCGTCGGTGAACGGATAAGCGCCCTGCAGGCCGACGCGCGATTGGGACAGGTTGCTCGGCGTGAGACCGCTGACCCCCTCGCGGCTGTTCTTCTGCACGATGTTCGCGCTGCCCGCCGGGTGGTAGTCGCTGAACGGCGCGCCGTGCGTCTCGTGCTGCAGGCCGATGTCGACGATGCCGTAGAGCGTGATGCCTTTCCAGGTAAGGGAGTCGTCCACGGGCGCTTGGGTGGTCTGGGGCGGCGCGGTCGGCGCACTTTGCGCGTGCGCAACACCCATGGCCGCGCTCAGGGCGCAGCCGAGCACCGAGCCGATCACGTACGACATCCGTCGCACGGCGCGCTGGGCAACCTTGTGCATGAAATCCTTGTCTGCGTTTATCACAGGCATTTCTCCGTCGGTTTCTAGACTGATTCGATGGCTTGAATTAGAGCGGCCTTTTGTTACATCCGTGTGACAGGGCACTTCGACGGGGCTTAGATATACTAAATTTTTGGCTTAGGCAAATATCGCGTGTAGTTTTTACACGACATTGAGTCCCGATGTGGAGGAGTCTAGCCCGAACGATGCGGGCGCGGGTAAGAACCGACCGTCATGAGCTCATGCGCCGGGCGCATGGCCTTCGGCGCACGCGATCAGGGAGATTGCAGCGCCTTGGGATCGGGCGCCGACCAGGGATCGGTCAGCACGCGCCGGAACACGGCGATGATGGCCGGCTGCGGCCGACGAATGGCGGGGACGTCGGTGTAGTTCTGCCAGCCCCCGCCGAGGCTTTCGTACAGATCGACGAAGTGTTCGGCCTCGGACACCTGCGCGGCCGTGTACTGCTCTTGCAGGTCGTAGTACTGGCGCTCGGCGTCGACCACGTTCAGGAAGTCGGTGAGCCCGCGATCGTAGCGCTGGTTGGCGAGATCGACGGCCCGCTGTCCGGCCAGCAGCGCCTCCCCGACATGCCTCAAGCGGTCCTGCTCGGCGTTGTAGTCATCGAGCGCGGTGTCCACCGACTGCACTGCGTTCAGCAGGGTCTTGCGATAGCTCACGAGGCTGGCCCGCGCCTCGATCTGCGCCATATCGACTTGCGCGTCCAGCGCGCCGAAGTCGAGCACCGGCCAGAGGGCGGCGGGCCCGAACGACCAGAGGTGCTTGCCGAGGGCCGGCACGGTACCCCAGCCCTGCCCCTCGCTCCCGATCGACGCGACCGCCGCGACCTGGGGAAACAAGCTCGCCGTGGCGACGCCGATGCGCGCGGTGGCGCTCGCCAGCTGCCGCTCGGCCTGCCGAACGTCGGGGCGGCGGCGCAGCAGCTCGACCGGGGTGCCGGGCTCGGCCGGGCCGGGCACCGAGGGAACCAGGTTCGGCTTCCCGAGCTCCGCGGTAAGCTGCTCGGGGTATTGGCCGAGCAGCACCGCGATGGTGTACTCGGCCGCGGATTGCTGCGCTTCGAGCGGCTGGATCTGCGCCTGGAGGGTCTCCAGCTCGCGCTTCGCGAGCGCCACGTCGAGCTCATTGGTGATGCCGCGCTGGTAGCGCAGCGTGACGATGCGCAGCGACTCGCGCAGCACCCCTTGCGCCCGGTGCAGCACCCCGAGCTGCATCTGGAAGCCGCGCAAGTCGACGTACGCCCGCGCCACGTTTGCCAGCACGCCGGTGAGCACGGCGTTGCGCGCCGCCATGGCCGCCTGCGCGTCGTCGCGCGCGGCCTCGATCTCACGGCGGTACTTGCCGAACAGGTCGAGCTGCCACACCGTATCGACGCCCACGAGGGTGTTGATGTGCTGCAGCCCCGAGCCGTTGTCGGCGGACACCAGCGCCTGCTGCGCGCGGCCGCGCGAGAGATCGCTGCCGGTGCCGCGCGCTGCGGCGCCGCTCGCGTCGATCTCGGGCAACGCGTGGCCGGCAACGACGCTGACGTAGGTGCGCGCCTGTTGCAGCCGAGCGAGGGCGATCTCGATGTCCGGGTTCGACCGCACCGCCCGCTCCATCAGCGAGTCGAGCTCGGGATCGTCCAGCGACTTCCACCACGCCGCGAGATCCACGGGCGCGGCACCGCGCCCGGTCGCCGCGGCGCCGGCCGGTGCCGCCCCGCCCCGTGCAGCCCCGTCAGCCGCGGCGAAATTCGGAGGCATGTCGGGCGCCGGCGCCCGATAGTGCGGCCCGACCGCACAGGCCCCGAGCGCCGCGACGAGGCCGGCAACGAGCACGGCGCGCCGCGGGGTCACGCGCCCGCTCCGTCGTGCCCCATCCGCGCGCGGCTCACGGGCCCACGTCCTCGCGCCCCGCCCGCGCGCGGCTCACGGAGCCGGTCCCTCGTTGACGGCCACCGTCTGGCCGGGCGCGATCTGGCTGCTGATGTTGAGGACGAGGCGGTCTCCCGGCGACACGCCGGACGCCAGCTCGACGAGATTCCCGTCGTCCCGTGCGATCGTGACATTGGCGAAATCCACGCGGCTCCTCGCGTCCACCTTCGCCACGAACGTCCCGGTCGGCCGGAAGATGAGCGCGGCCGCGGGTATCTCCACGGATCCGCGCGGCTCCAGGCGGAAAGCGACGTTGACGTACATCCCCGGGACCAGCGCGTGGTCGGCGTTCGGCATGTCGATCTCCACGCGCATGGTGCGCGCCTGCGCGTTCAGCGCCTCGGCCGCGCGCGCCACCTTGCCCGAGAACACGCCGCCCGCGGATCCGGGCGCGCGGATCTGCGCCGGGATCCCCGGCTTCATCAGGTCGGCAGCCGCGGCTTGCGGCACGTCGACGAATATCCGCAGCGGATCGGTCTGGCTGATGCGATAGAGCGGCGTGGTCGTGGAGGAGCTGCCCGCCGTGACCAGGTTGCCGACGTCGATCTTGCGCTCGGTGATGGTGCCGTCGAAGGGCGCGCTGACCTGCTTGAATTCGGCCAGCGCCGAGTACTGCTCTACATGCGACCGATCCAACGCCACTTGCGCCTGAGCCGCATACAGCCGCGCCCGCGCGCTCTCGTAGTCGGCTTTCTTGGCCTCGCGCTCCTGGTCGGAGACCACGCCCTTGGGCGAGTCGCGCCAGCGCTCGTTGGTGGTGCGGCTGAACTCGGCCTCCGCCTGCCGTGCCGTCACCTGCGCCTCGGACGCACGCAAGCTGGCGCGCGCCGCCGCGAGCTCGGCATCCAGCTCCGGAGTCTCGATGACCGCGAGGCTCTGTCCCTTCTTGACGTGATCGCCGATATCCACCAACCACTTCGCAACGTAGCCGTTGACCCGTGCGTAGATGGTGGTCTCGTACCACGCCGCGGTCTGCGCGGGCAGCACCAGATCCTGTCCGGCGCCCGGCGCTTTCGCGGTCACGACGTCGACCCCCGGAGCCGCGGAATAAGCGCTCTCGCCCGCGGCGGCCACGGCGCGCTGCTCGAAGAAGCGCAACGCCAGGACGACGATGAAAGCGGCGCCCAGCACGGCGGCGGCGATGATCGCCCCCTTCTTGACGCGCCGGCCGGTCTCGGGCTCGAACTCGGTCGACACGCCGCCGGATTCGGTCAACGAGGTGTCATCGGGTACTTCAGATGGTTGCATGAGCGTTGCTCGACAGACTGGGATCCGTGGCGGTCTGCGGCCGGCGGCGCAGGAGGCGGTACATCGTCGGCACGAAGATCAGGGTCGCGAAGGTCGCGAACAGCAGCCCGCCGATCACGGCGCGGCCGAGGGGCGCGTTCTGCTCGCCGCCCTCGCCGAGACCGAGCGCCATGGGCACCATGCCCAGGATCATCGCGCCGGCGGTCATCAACACCGGGCGCAGTCGGGTAAAGCCGGCCGCCGCGGCGGCGCGTTTGGGATCATCGCCCGCGGCCATGCGTTGATTGGCGAAGCTCACCACCAGAATGCTGTTCGCCGTGGTGAGGCCGATGCACATCAGCGTGCCCATCAGCGCCGGCACGCTCATCGGGGTGCGCGACAGAAACAGCATCCAGAGCACGCCGCCCAACGCGAACGGGACCGCCATGAGCACGATCAGGGGATCGATCCAGCTCTGGAAATTCATGACCAGGAACAGGTATACGAGCACGATGGCGAGGCCGATGCCGGTGAAGAGGCCGTCGTAGCTCTCGCGCATGGTCTCGACCTGGCCGCTCAGCGTCACCGTCATGCCCTTGGAGGCGTCCGGCCGATGCGCGGCGAGAACCCGGTCGATGTCGTGCGAGGCCGAATAGAGATCGCGGTCCTGCACGTCGGCATGCACGTCGAAGACCGGGCGGATGTTGAGCTGCGAGGCGACGATCGGCAGGGAACGGCGCCCGAACGAGGCCATGTTCATGAGCAGCTGACCCTGATCGAGCTGTCCTTGCTGCTGTGCGCCGCCGCCCACCGCGCCTCCGCCCGAGACGGGAATGGTCTTCAGATCGAGCTCCGAGCCCATGCGATAGGGCGGCACCTGGACCACCAACGGATAGCTCACGCTGTTGCGCGGGTCCACCCAGAAGTTCGGCGAGGACTGCGCGCTGGAGTTCGTCGCCACCAGCACGTCGCTCGCGGCCTCCTGCTGCGTGAGCGATTCCTGGTTCGCCAGCGTCCGATCCATGTCGACCGTCAGCGCGGGCGCGTTCGGGACCTGGAAGACGTGCGAGTCGACGATCCCAGGCACGCGCGTCAATGCGCGCGCGATCTCGGAGGCGAGGCCGAACGCGGCGCTCTGGTCGGGGCCGGAGATGCGCACGTCGATCGGCGCGGGCTGGCCGAAGTTCAGCACCTGGTCGACGATGTCCGCGGGCTGGAAGAAGAACTCGAGCTCCGCGAACCGCTTCGGCAGCGACCGCCGCAGCATCGCGATGATGTCCGCGGTCGGACGATGATGAGGCTGCAGGGAGATGAGGATCTCGCCGTCCATGGGGCCTACCGTCGCCGAATCGCTCAGCGCGATGTTGATGCCGCTGTACGGCAGGCCGATGTTGTCCAGCATGACATTGATCTGGGCGGCGCCGACCAGCTTGCGGATCTGCGCCTCGACGTCCGCGAAGTCGCGCTGCGTGCGCTCGAGGCGCGTGCCCGGCGGAGCGCGGACATGCAGCCGGATCTGCCCGGCGTCGACCCGCGGGAAGAAGTCCCGGCCGAGCAGCGGGAACAGCAGCACCGAGACCAGGATCATGGCGCCGAACGCCATCACCGTGAGGCGCGCCTCGGACAGCGTCCACGCCAGCACGTTGCGGTAGCGTTCGCGGAACCTCTCGAAGCCGGCCTCGAAACGCCGCTGGAATCGGGCCAGGACATTGCGCGCCGGGGCGTGCTCGCCGACGGCCCGGTGGCGCGGCTCCGCGCGATACACATCGACCGACTTGCGCATGAGCAGATTGAACAGCACCGGCACCATGGTGAACGACAGCGCCAGGCTGGCGAGCAGCGCGCCGATCACCGAGAGCGACAGCGGCGAGAAGAGGTACTTCGCCGTGCCCTCGAGCAGGAACACCGGGATGAACACGATGCAGATGCAGAGCGTGGACAGGAACGTCGGCACCGCGACCTCGCGCGCGCCGACCACGATCGACTGATGCAGCGGCTCGTTCATCGCCACGTGGCGCTCGATGTTCTCGATGACCACCGTGCCGTTGTCGACCAGGATGCCGATGGCGAGCGCGAAGCCCCCGAGCGTCATGGTATTCAGGGTCTGCCCGGCCAGATCGATGAACAACAGCGCGCTGACGATGGACAGCGGGATGGCCGCGAGAATGATCAGCGACAAACGCACGTTTCCGAGGAACATGATGATGACCAGCGCGGTCAGCCCCGCCGCCATGCAGGCGCTCATCAGCACGCTGTCGAGCGCCGCCTTGACGAAGACCGATTGATCGAACAGCGCCTTGATCTCGACGCCCTTCGGCAGCACGCGCCGGATGTCCGTGAGGGCGGCGCGCACCCCGTCGATGACCGCGAGCGTCGACACGCCGCCGGTCTTGCGGATGGTCATGAGCGCGCCCGGCGTGCCGTTGACGGAAACCGCATTGGTCTGCACCTGGAAGCCGTCATGCACGTGGGCCACGTCGCGCATGAACACGGTGCGGCCGTCGACCTGCTTGATCGGAAACGAATTGATCGACTCGATGACGTCGGGCGAGTTGTTCATCGCCAGGGTGTAGTCCTTGTCGCCGATCTTGACGTCGCCCGCCGGGAGAATCACGTTCTGCCGCTGCAGCGCCGAGCTCACGTCCGCCGGAGACAGGCCGCGCGCCTGCATCGCCTGCGAATCGAGATCGGCCATGATGACGCGCGGCTTGCCGCCGTAGGGATACGGCACCTCGGCCCCGTGCACCACCGCGAGCGCCGGGCGGATGATGTTCTGGCCGAGGTCGTTCAGCTTGGTGTCGGGCAGCGATCGGCTGGAGAGGCTCAACTGGATGATCGGCACGTCGGTCGCGCCGTAGCGGATGACCAGCGGCGGGGTGATGTTCGGGGGCATGTACTTGAGCACCACCAGAGCGCTGCTCGCGAGCTGCGACACGGCCCGGGACACGTCCGCCCCCTCGTGCAGGTAGACCTTCTCGACGCCGACGCCCTGATAGCTCACCGCCTCGATGCGCGATATGTCGTCCACCAGCGAGGCGAGCTGCCGCTCGTGCAGGGTCAAGATGCGATTCTGGATGTCCTGCGCGCTCATGCCGGCGTAGGTCCACACCACCGCGACCACCGGAATGTCGATCTCGGGGAAGATGTCCACGGGCATGCGCAGCGCCGCGCCGATGCCCATGAGAGCGATCAGGATCAGCGAGGCGGCGACCGTGTAGGGGCGCTTCAGCGCGGCTTCGACGACGGACATGGACGGCTCACCGTGGACATGAGTGCCAATCTAGCCGCGCGGGTCCCTCGAGGTCAGCGGCCGAAAGTCACGACCTCGAGTGACTTTGGTCACTTTCGCGAGGCCGCCGCCCTCACCGCAAGCTCGGTGCGGGTATTCGCGTGCAATTTTTCCATGATCCGGCTCACGTAGTTCTTGATGGTGCCTTCGGCCAGGAACACCGCCTGCGCGATCTGGCGATTGCTCATGCCCTCGGCGATGAGGGCGAGGATCTTCTCCTCCTTATCGTTCAACGCCTCTGCCGCGAACGCGGGCCGCGCGGCGGCCGGCGCACCGCGGGCGTCGGGCGCGCTCTGCGCGGGCGGGACGGTCGTCGTCCGCGCGAGACGGCTGAACTGGTCCATGACCTTGCGCGCGATCTGCGGCGTCAGGCGCGACTCCCCGCGCCGCAGCGCCCGGATCGTCTCGAGCAATTCGTCCTCCGCCACGTCCTTGAGCAGATAGGCGTGCGCGCCGGCCCGCACGGCCTCGAACACGGTCTCGTCGTCGTCCAGCGTCGTGAGCACGAGGATCTGCGTGGCCGGGAGATTGCGCGTGATCTCGCGCGTCGCCGCCACTCCGCCCTTCACGGGCATGTGCAGATCCATGAGCACCACGTCGGGACGCAGCAGCTGCGCGAGCTCCACCGCCTCGACGCCGTTGCACGCCTGCCCGACCACCTCCATGTCCGGCTCCATGGACAACAGCAGCGCCGCGCCTCGCCGCACCAAGGCCTGATCCTCGGCGATGACGATGCGGATGACCGGCGGGCCGTGGCCTTGTACTCCGTGCTGCTCTTGTCCCATGAGACGACCTCGATTGTCCTTGCCGAAGCTCGGGAGACCTCCGCGGAGCTTCCCCGGCATCATGCGTCGCGGGCCACGGCGTTTGGAAGTGACTTTGGTCACCTGTTGGCGGGCCGAGCTGCAAGGATGTCGTCGGCTGCGACCGTCGATCATTTTCCTGGCGCGCCTCTGTCCCTCGCCTCGCCAATGACATCAGTCACCTGTTAACGTGCGGCGTGGGCGCCGCATCGACGCGGCGGCGGGAGGCGCGTTGTCGGCGAGCGAGGCGGCGAACGGGAGCTGGAGCATCCATCCGCGGCGCAGCCTTGCCGCCGGCGCTCTGTGGCTGATCGTCGCGCTTGCGGTCGCGTTCTCCGCGGCGGCCGGCCTCTGGGTCGGCCGGATTGCGCGCGACAACGTCGTGGAGCAGCACGTCCGGCGCCTGTCGCTCGAGACGGATCAGCTGAGCTCCGATCTCGGGCAAGCGCTCGCCTCGCGCCTGGGCGCGGTTCGCACCGCGCAGTTCCTGCTGGGAGGCGCCTCGAATGCTCCCTCCCCCGAAGCCTCGCGGCGGGGCGAGCTGAACACCGTTTTCGAGGACCTCGTCGCCGCATACCCGGAGCTCGACTGGATCGCGGTGGCCGACACGGGCGGCGCCGTGGCCGCGGCCCGCGAGGTGTACCGGCCGGGGGATCAAGTCGCGGCGGCCGCCTGGTTCGCCGCGGGCCTCTCGAAACCGTGGGTCGGTGTGATCGACGGGCAAGCCGCAACCAACACCGACACGACCTCCGCGACCGCGATCGACACGGCGATGGGCGAGGTCTCCATGCCCGTGCGCGATCGCGGCGGCACCGTGATCGGCGTGATCGCCGCGCACCTGCGCTGGCGGCACGCGCGCAATCCGTCGCTGCGCTTGACCGACGAGACCGGACCGCGCGGGGCGGCGCGGGCGTTCGTCCTCGATCGAGACCTCGACGTGCTCATCGGGCCGCGGAGCCTGCGGGGCAAGCGCTGGGAAGGCGTGCCGATCCCGGGTGAGCGCGCGGCCGGAATACCGCCGACGGAGTCCGCGGTGGAATCGCTCCACTTCGAGCAGATGCCGGGCGGCGAGCGGGCGCTCGTGTGCCGCGCTCCCATCGAGACCGGCGCCGCCGCCGACCTCGGCTGGCAGGTGCTGCTCAGCGAGCCGCGGGAGCGGGTGTTCCAACGTGCCGACGCGGTCGCGCTGCGCATCTTGCAGGTCTCGCTCTGCCTGGGAGCGGCCACCTGCGCGCTCGGTGCGATCGGCGCCATGCAGCTGACGCGCCGGTTGAAGCGGCTCACCGAATCCGTGGCGACCGCGGGCCGCAACGAGGACGCCCGCATCGAGCTGCCGGGCGGCGAGGACGAGGTGGCGAGGCTCGCCACCGCGTTCGACCGGGTTTACTCCGACCTGCAGCGCGAGCGCCGCGAGCTCAAGGCCCTGTCCGGCGAGCTCGAGCGGCGCGTGGCGGTACGGACGCGCGAGGTACAGAGGCTCGCGGAGGATTCGCGTTACGCGGCCATCGTGCGCGAGCGTCTCAAGATCGCCCGGGACCTTCACGACACCCTGGCGCATTCGATGATGGCGATGCTGAGCGAGGTGCGATTCCTGCGCAAGCTCCAGGCCCGCGATCCGGCCGCCGTGGCCAAGGAGCTGGCGCACGCCGAGGAGGTCGCACACGAGGGATTGAACGAGGCCCGCTCCGCCATCGCGCAGATGCGCGCCGGCACCGTTCGCGAGAGCGGCCTGGGTCCGGCCCTGGCGGCGCTGTTCGAGCGCTTCATCGACCGCACCGGGATCACCGGCGAGTACTCCGCCGACGGCGAGGCCGCTCGATTCGGCGATGAGCGTGCGGAGACGTTGCTGCGCATGGCCCAGGAGGCGCTGCGCAACATCGAGCGCCATGCGCGCGCCACGCGGGCCGAGCTGCGGCTGCGCGTGGTCGACGGCAACCGGCTCGAGCTCCGCGTCGAGGACAACGGCGCGGGATTCGACGCAAGCGCGCCGAGCCCCGGTCATTTCGGCCTCGTGGGGCTGCGCGAGCAGGCCGACGTGATCGGCGCCGACCTCGCCATCGACAGCCGTGCCGGCCGGGGCACCGTCGTCACGGTGACCGTACGGCTCTCCCCCATTGCGTTCGGCGAACGCTCGAGCGAGGTCCATGGCCGGCAATCCTGATGAGCGCGTGACGCGGCGACGATTCGGCGGGATGCTGCTCGGCCTGGGAGCGCTCGCGCGGACCGCGCGCGCCGGCGCGGGCGCGGGCGCGGAGACGACGGTGCTGCGCGACTCGATGGTCCGCATGCGCGACGGCGTGCGCCTCGCCACCGACGTGTACCTGCCCGCCGCGGCGCGGGGCGGCGGCGTGCGCGTGCCCGCGATTCTCGAGAGAACACCCTATGACAAGAGCGCCGACAGCCGCTCCGAGAGGACACGCGAGGATCCGAAACCGAAGTCACGGGCCCAGGTCGCGGAGTTCTTCGTCCAGCGCGGATACGCGGTCGTGTATCAGGACTGCCGCGGACGCTACAAGTCGGAGGGCGCTTTCGTGAAGTACCTCAGCGACGGCAACGACGGCTACGACACCTGCGCATGGATTTTGGCGCAGCCTTGGTCGAGCGGCCGCATCGGCACCATGGGGCTTTCCTATGCCGCCCACACGCAGGGCGCGCTCGGCAGCGCGAACGCGCCGGGCGTCAAGGCGATGTTCCTCGATTCGGGCGGCTTCGCGAACGCATACCAGGGCGGAATCCGCCAGGGCGGCGCCTTCGAATTGAAGCAGGCGACCTGGGCCTATGGCGAAGCTCTGCAGAGCCCGGCGGTGCGCTCCGACCCCGCGCGGCGCGCCGCGCTCGAGTCCGTCGATCTGAAACGCTGGTTCGGCCGCTTTCCCTGGCATCGCGGCGACTCGCCCCTGTCGGCGGCCCCCGAATACGAGGGCTACCTCTTCGATCAGTGGGAGCACGGCAATTTCGACGGCTACTGGAAACAGCTCGGGCTCTATGGCGAGGGCTTCTACGACGCGTACTGCGAGGCCGCCATGGTGCACATGTCCTCCTGGTTCGATCCGTATCCGCGGACCGCCACGCAAAACTACATGGGCCTGTCGCGGCGCAAACGCGGGCCCGTGCGCCTGATCCTCGGCCCATGGACTCACGGTGATCGCCAGCTGACGTACGCGGGAGACGTGGACTTCGGCGCCGCGGCGACCGTCGACGGCAATCTCGCCGCGGACTTCCTCACGCTGCGTGCGCGCTGGTTCGATCGCTGGTTGAAGGGCGTCGACAATGGAGTCGATGCCGAGCCGCCCGTGCGGCTCTTCATCATGGGCGGCGGCAGCGGCCGCAAGACCCCGGAGGGCCGCCTCGACCACGGCGGCCGCTGGCGCGCCGAGCGCGACTGGCCCATTCCCGACGCTCGTTGGACCAGGTTCTACCTGCACCGGGACGGCGCCCTGAGCGAGCGCGGGCCCGCCGAGCGAAGCGCCTTCAGGCGGTACCGCTACGACCCGCGGCACGCCGTCCCGACCATCGGCGGCACGGTGACATCCGGCAAGCCCATCATGGTGGGCGGCGCGTTCGATCAACGCGAATCTCCGGCCTTCTACGGCTCCGAGGCGCCCTATCCCGCGCTCGCGGAGCGGCCCGACGTGCTCGTGTTCCGCGCCGCGCCGCTCGAGCAGGACGTGGAGGTGACCGGGCCGGTTTCCGCGGTGCTGTGGATCTCGTCCGACTGCCCGGACACCGATTTCACCGTGAAGCTCATCGACGAACACCCGCCGAGCGAGGATTATCCTCGGGGCTACGCCATGAACCTCACCGACGGCATCCTGCGGGTCCGCTATCGCGACTCCTGGGAGGCTCCGCGCCTCATGACCCCCGGGCAGGTGTACCGCGTCGCCATCGACGCGTTCCCCACCGGCAATCTATTCATGCGCGGACATCGGCTGCGAATCGACGTCTCCAGCAGCAACTTTCCGCACTTCGACCTGAATCCGAACAGCGGCGAGCCCGAGGGGCGCATGCAAACCATCCGCATCGCGGAGAATCGCGTCTATATGGATCGTGCGCGTCCGTCCCACGTCCTGCTCCCGGTGATTCCACGGCGCGGATGAGATCGCGAAACTTCACGGCGCTCCCAAGGGTCCAAACACCGGTGCCAACCCTTCTGCCAACCCTTCTGCCAACCCTTCTGCCAACCCTGTCGCCAGCCCTGCCGTTCGCGGGGCGCGGCATTCGCCGCCGCGCGCGGCGCGCCCTCTCGATCGCGCTCGTGACGACCCTGATGGCGGGCTGCGCCGTGTACCAGAAGTGCGGTTTTCGAGGCTGTCCCGGCGATGCCGAGATCACGGCGGCAGTCCAGGCCGACTTCGCTCAGCACCCCGCGATCATGCCGCCGAACATCATCAATATCCGCTGCCTGGACGGGGTCGTATATCTGTCGGGCCTCGTCGCCACCGATCTGCAGCGCCAGGTCGCGGCGTCGGTGGCGCTGCAGACCCCGGGGGTCAAGCGCGTGGTGAACTCGATCGGGCTGAGCAACGACAGCGGATTCTAAGCGAGCATCAGCTCCAGCAGGCGCCGATAGACGCGCTGCAAGCGATCGATGTCCGCGACGCGCACGCACTCGTTCACTTTGTGAATGGTGGCGTTGACCACGCCGAGCTCGATCACCTGCGCGCCGAGCGGCGCGATGAAGCGGCCATCGGAGGTTCCTCCGCCGGTCGACAGCTTGGGCGTGAGGTGCAGCTGCTCCTCGATCGCGCGCGCGGCGGCACGCGACAGCTCGCCCGGAACGGTCAGGAACGGCAACCCCGAGACGAACCAGTTGAGGGTGTAATTGACCCGGTGACGGCGCAGCAGCTCCTCCACCGTGGCTTTCAGGGAGTCGATGGTCTGCTCGGTCGAGAAGCGCAGATTGAAGCGTGCCTTGAGCTCGCCGGGAATGACGTTGGGCGCACCCGTGCCGGCCGAGATGTTCGAGACCTGGAAGGAGGTGGGCTGGAAGTGCTCGTTGCCGCGGTCCCACACACGGGCGGCGAGCTCCGCGAGCGCGGGCGCGAGCGCGTGAACCGGATTGTCGGCGAGCTGCGGGTAGGCGATGTGACCTTGAACGCCGTGCACGGTGAGCCGGCCCGAGAGGCTGCCGCGGCGGCCGATCTTGAGCGTGTCGCCGAGATCGGTCTCGCTGGACGGCTCTCCGACCACGCACCAGTCGATCGACCGGCCGCGCTCGCGCAGCACCTCGACCACGCGCCGTGTGCCGTCCACCGAGGGCCCTTCTTCATCGCTGGTGATGAGAAAGGCGATCGTGCCGCGATGTCCCGCGTGCCCGCCGATGAATTCCTCGCACGCGGCCACCATCGCGGCGAGGCCGCTTTTCATGTCCGCGGCGCCACGGCCGTAGAGCATCCCATCCCGGATGGAAGGACGGAACGGATCGGAGTGCCACTCGTCGGGCGGTCCGGACGGCACCACGTCGGTGTGGCCGGCGAAGCAGAACACGGGTCCGCCGCTGCCGTGGGTCGCCCAGAAGTTCTCGACGGGACCGAACGGCATGCGCTCGATCGCAAAGCCGAGCGCCTCGAGCCGCTCCATCATCAGCGCCTGGCAGCCGCCATCCTCCGGGCTCACCGAGGCCCGCGCGATCAACTCTTCCGTCAAGCGCAACGCGACGGACTTTGCATCGGCCGCGACGGTCTGCCCCGCCGAGGCGCGCGGTATGGTCGGCGGGGACTCGCCCATCAGAAGCGCAGTACCGGCGGGCGGCGGCCCAGGTTGACCCACGCGCCGTAGATGCCGAGCGCGAGCGCGGCGATCAGCACCCAGCCGGGCATGGACAGCCCCAGGAAGCTCCAGGTGACCTTCGCGCACTCGCCCGAGCCGGTGAGGACCTTGACCAGCACGTCGCTCAGGGAGAACACCTTGAGCATGAAATCGAGGGAAGCGCCGCACGCGGGGACGCTTCCCTCCGGCAGGCTCTGGATATACAGGTGCCGGAGCGCGACGCCGGCGGTCGCGAGCGCCGCGGCCAGGATCATCACCGCGTAGCTGCGCCGGGCCCAGAGGCCGCCGTCATGGAGCGCCGCCGCCAGAAAGAACACCCCGAGCAGGAAGGTTCCCACACGCTGGAATATGCACAGCGGGCAAGGCTCCAGGTGCATGACCAACTGGGCGTAGTAGGCATAGGCGATGAGGCCGGCGCACACCGCGAAGCCGACGAGATTCCCCTGGCGTGCCGGCATCAGCGCCGCGCGGTGGCGTGCGCCGCATCGATCTGCTTCGCCACGTCCTCGAGCGAGGTATGCCTGATGTCCTTCCCGTGCACCATGTAGATCACGTATTCGCAGATGTTCTTGGCGTGATCTCCGATCCGCTCCAGGGCACGCACGATCCACATGATCTCGAGCGCGCGGCGGATGGTCCGCGGGTCCTCCATCATGAAGGTGATGCACTGCCGGTGGATGGACTCGTATTCCTCGTCCACCATCTTGTCCTCTTGCGCCGTCCGTACCGCCGCCTGGGAGTCCATGCGCGCGAAGGCATCCAGCGCATCGTGCACCATCTGCGCCACCTGGCGCCCGAGATGCTTCACCTCCCGATACTTGTCGGCCGGCCGCTCCATGGTCGCGAGGCGCGAGGCGATGTAGCCGATCTTCTCGCCCTCGTCCCCGATGCGCTCGAGATCGGTGATGGTCTTGATGATCGCGACGATGACCCGCAGATCGCCGGCCGCCGGCGCGCGCAGCGCGAGAATGCGGCTGCACTCCTCGTCGATCGACAGCTCCATGCCGTTGACCTTGTAGTCCTCCGTCGCCACGGACTCGCCCAGCTGGCTGTCGCCGTCCACCAGCGCGGTGATCGCCTTGTGAAGCTGCTGCTCCACGAACCCGCCCATCTGCATGACCTGGTTGCGTACCTTCTCCAGGTCCTCATTGAAGCGGCGCGAGATGTGATGACTGAGATCGGCGGTTTCCATGTTCTTGCTCAAGTCTCAAACTTGAATTTTGTTTACATCCGATTGCGCCCCGCGTCAACAGTTCAAGGATTATTTGTGACGCGCTCGCGCCGGATCGCGCGACATCAGGCGCTGGCGGCGGCGCGCTCGGTCTGCTCGCAAACTCTCAGCCTGGGAAAATGACAGGTGAAGGTGCTGCCCCTGCCCTCGTCGCTCTGCACCTCGAGCCATGCGCCATGGCGCTGCAGCGCGTGCTTGACGATGGCGAGGCCCAAGCCCGACCCGCCCTGGCCGCGCGAACGGCCCGCATCGACGCGGTAAAAGCGCTCGGTGAGCCGGGGTATGTGCTCGGCCGGAATGCCGATCCCCGAGTCGACGACGGAGAAATAGGCGCCCTCCTCGTCGACCCACCAGCGCATGCGAATCGCGCCCTCGACCGGTGTGTACTTGAGCGCATTCCCAAGCAGGTTGGTGAATGCCGACTCGAGCTCGTAGGCAGACCCGTACAGTCCGTCCGCGGTCGCGAGCTCGAGCGTGACTGGGCGTGCCCGATCGCTGCTCGCCAGCGCATCGCGCTGCATGCGCTCCAGCATGACCGGCACGTCGATCATGTCGCGCGGCGCCTCGCCGTCGGTCGACTCGAGACGAGACAGCACCAGGAGATCGGCGATGATGGCGTTCATGCGCTGCGCCTGGGCACGCATGTCCCGGATCGGGCCGTTCCAGGCCGGATCGATCGAGGGATCTTCCGCCAGGGTGTCGAGGTAGCCCGATATCACGGTCAGGGGCGTGCGCAACTCGTGCGAAGCGTTGGCCACGAAGTCCTTGCGCATCGCCTCCAGGCGCATCTGGCGCGTCACGTCGCGCACCAATAGGAGCGACTGTCCGCCGCCGTAGGGCACGACCTGCAGCGCGAGGTACATGTCCTGCTGCACCGGCGGACGGATCACCAGCGGCATCGCGAAGTCCTCGCCGTGCAGGTAGTGCACGAACTCCGGCGAGCGAATCAGGTTGTCGACGCGAAGACCGATGTCGATCGGCCGCTTGAGCCCGAGCAGCCGGGCTGCCTGCCGGTTGAACCACACGATCTCGCGCTGCGGGCTCAGGATGATGACGCCGTCGGGGAGCGCGGCGGTCGAGCGCCGCAGCTCGCGAAACAACTGCACCAGGCGCTGCTTGTGAAACTGCTTGCGCCGGTGCAGGCGCACGACCTGCGCCACGATGTCGCCCCAGACTCCGCCCACGTTCGGCGGCACGATCCGCGAGCGCAGCCGCAGCCACCGATCGAGCCGATAGAGATTGAAGAGCTGCCAGCCCAGGAACAGGCAAGCCGCGGCGAGGACCCAGACCCAAACGGGCCCGATTACCAGGCCGACGACGAAGCCCAGCGCCAGAATGCCCGCGAGCCGCGCGAGCGCGAAAGTCCACATGGCTGCCATCGGTTATGGTGCGTCCTCCGTCCGCGGGTGGCTCAGGACTCCCGCGTGGAGAACCGATACCCGGCGCCCCTCACGGTCTGGACCAATCGCTCGAGCTGATAGGGCTCGAGCGCCTTGCGCAATCGGCGGATGTGCACATCGACCGTGCGCTCCTCCACATAAGTATTGCCGCCCCAAACGCGGTCCAGGAGCTGTCCCCGGGAGAATACCCGCTCCGGGTGAGTCATGAAAAAGTGCAGCAGGCGATACTCGGTCGGGCCGAGCGCGATCTCGCGATCACCCGCGCTCACCCGGTGGCTGGAATCATCGAGCCGCAATCCATTCGCCTCGACCACGTCCGAGGCGCCGGCGGGGGCCGTTCGGCGCAGCACCGCCTGGATACGCGCAAGCAGCTCGCGCGGCGAGAACGGCTTGGTGATGTAGTCGTCGGCACCGCCCTCCAGGCCGCCCACCTTGTCCTGCTCCTCGGCACGCGCGGTGAGCATGATCACCGGGATCTCCTCGGTGTCCTTGGCGCGCTTCAGGGAACGGGTCAGCTCCAGGCCGCTCATGTCGGGGAGCATCCAGTCGACCAGCATGAGGTCGGGCCGGGTGTCCACGATCCGGGCGCGCGCCTCCCGGCAATCCTCGGCTTCCCTCACTTCGTATCCCGCCCGCCGAAGGCCGAACGCGACCATGTCACGAATCGCTTTTTCGTCTTCGACTATCAGGATGCGCTTGGCGGTCATATTCTCTAGTCCCTTGATTCCGTTGGCGTCCCATTACAACGGCGGCTGATGACGTTTCGATGACAACGGCTATTTTCCCGCACGCTCGGCCTCGGTGAAAGCGACCTTGTCGCGCAAATACACCGGCGTGAGATCGGCCGGATCGACTGCCTCGCCGGCGCCCATGCGGAGCGCGGCGAGCGCTGCGAGGTCGGCCGCGTGCGGCGGCACCCCGGCATCCTCGGGTCGAAGCTCGACGCCCGGAAGCTCGGCGATCCCCCGGTGGACCGAGAAGCCTCGGCCGATGCCGCGGTAGCGGCGAGTCTCGAGGCCCGGCGCATCGGCGGCTGCCGGCAGGCGGACGCTCTCGGGCCGCCCCACGCCGGCACGCCCCTCGAGGCTCACCCCGCGCCGCTCGTCGGCCGCGAAGCACCCCCAGTACACCTCGCCCATGCGCGCATCCAGACAGGCGAGCGCATGCAGGAGCGCTCCACCCGCGGGGGTCGCGGCTCCCCCGGCGCAGAGGCCGCGAGTCGCCCGGAACGCGAGCGATTCCAGCGTCATGATCGGCACGACCGGGAGGCCGGCACCGAAGGCGAGTCCCTGCGCCACGGCGACGCTCACTCGCACGCCCGTGAAAGCGCCTGGCCCCACGCTCGCCCCGATCGCATCGAGCCCGGTGAGCGCCGTGCCGGCCTGCGCCAGCAGGGATCGAGCCCAGGCCAGCAAGTCGGCGGCTTGCGATCGGCCCGAGTCCCGCACCCGGAAGATCACGGCGCTACCGTCCATGAGCGCCACCGAGCTGGTCTCGGTCGACGCCTCGAGCGCGAGGATGCGCACGCCGCTAGCTCGCGCGCGATGCCAGCGCCGCCGCCGGACGTGCGGCGCCGAGGCGCTCGGCGAGAAATCCCGCCGCCAGCTCGCCGTCCGCAACCACGGGACTCGGGGGAAGCGCTTCGAGAAACACGCGGCCGTACGTCTTGGTCCTGAGCCTCGGGTCGCCGATCACGATCACTCCGAAGTCGTCGAAGTCGCGGATCAGACGTCCGACACCCTGCTTCAGCGCGAGCACCGCCTGCGGCAGTTGATATTCGAAGAACGGGTTGCCGCCGCGTTTGCGAATGCCCTCGAGGCGAGCCTTGAGCACCGGATCGTCGGGGGACGCGAACGGCAGCTTGTCGATCGCGACGATGCAGAGCGCCTCGCCCTTCAAATCGACACCCTCCCAAAAGCTGCCGGTGCCGAGCAGCACCGCGTTGCCGAGCGCGCGGAATCGGGTCAGCAACGCCTCCCGCGGAGCCTCGCCCTGCACCAGCACGGGAAATGGCGGCTCGGGGAAGCGGGCCTTCAGGGCGCGCACTCCCTCCGCCAGGCCCCGGTAGCTGGTATACAGCAGGAAGGCACGTCCGCCGATCGCCGCGAGCAGCGGCGCGCATGCCTCGATGAATCGTGCGCCATGATCAGGGCTCTGCGGGTCGGGCATGCGCGGCGGCAGGAATATGCGCGCCTGGTCGCGGTAATCGAACGGACTGCCGATGCGCAGCGTGCGCGCATCGGGCAGTCCGATCCGGGCGGAGAAATGCGAGAAGTCCTCGCCGATGGCGAGCGTCGCCGACGTGAAGACCCAGGCGCAGGGCCGCGCCTCGACGTAGGCCCGCAGCCGCTCCGCAATCTCGAAAGGCGTGTACTGGAGCAGCAAGCCGCCGGCGTTCGCCTCCACCCAGCGCAAGCCGGAGTCCTCGGACAGCTCGCGAAACGCGGCAAGCGCGCTCGCCAGCCCGGCGGCGCGCCGGCCGCAATTCGCGACGCCGGCTCCCCCGCCGAGCGCCTCGAGCCCGCTCGCGCTCAGCGAGAGCGCGGTCTCGACATCGGAAAGCTCATCGAGGAACGCGTCCGAGAGCGTCGACCACTCGTAACGGCCGGCGCCGCGCAGCATGCGCCGCAAGCCCTCGAGGCGATCCCCGAGCACCTCGAGGGTGGATTGCAGATCGGCCGCGCGCATGCCGGCCTGCGTCAACTCCGCGGCGATGTCGCGCAGCAGGAGCTGGGCCTGGCGGACCGACCAGGTGTGCCCGAAGAATTGCGCCGCGACATCGGGGATCTGATGGGCCTCGTCCAGGATCACGGCCTCGGCTCCCGGCAACAGATCGCCGAATCCCTCGTCCTTGAGAGCGAGGTCGGCAAGCAGCAAGTGATGGTTCACGACGATGAGGTCGGCGGCCTGTGCCTTGCGGCGCGCCTCGACGACGTGGCACTTGGCGAATTGCGGACACTCCTGGCCGAGGCAATTCTCCCGCGTCGAGGTCACCTGAGGCCACACCGGTGATTGCTCCGGCAGATCGGTGAGCTCGGACAGGTCGCCGGTCTTGGTGGTCGCCGCCCAGTGCGACATCCGGCCGAGCGCCCGCGCGACCCCGCGCTCGCCGCCGAGCAGCGAGCCCTGCTGGGTGGCGAGCTCGAGTCGATGCCGGCACAAATAGTTGGCCCGGCCCTTGAGCAGCGCGATCTTGACAGGCAGCCCGAGCGCGCGCGCAAGCAGCGGAATGTCGCGATGGAACAGCTGGTCCTGCAGGGTGCGCGTGCCGGTCGAGATGATCACGCTGCGGCCCGAGGTCAGCGCCGGCACGAGATAAGCGAAGGTCTTGCCCGTGCCGGTGCCGGCCTCGACGATGAGCGGCTCGAGCCGCGCCAGCGCCGCGCCCACGGCCGCCGCCATCGCGGCCTGCTCAGGACGGTACGCGTATCCGGGCAGCACCCTGCCCAGGGGCCCTTCGGACTTGAACACCTCGCCGTACTCGTTGGTCATGGCGGGAGCGTACGATGTTTTGCCACCGTCTATTTGACCACCACGCGAAAACGCACGAATGCGGTCGAATTCGCAGCCAGCGGATTCTTGAGATGCCAGCGGATGTGGGTGTAGTCGGCGCCGGCCGCGGGGCGCGTCGATCCGCCCGCGAGCGGCATCGTCAGGCCCTGCGGGCGGTCGAAATGATGCCCGCCATCCACCGAAAAGCTCACGTCGGCACCCGGCCCCACCGCGGAGTCATCGACGTAACGGGTATGGTCGGGCACGGCTTGGATCACGACGGGGGCATCGACCGCCTGGACTCCGGCGTTGTGCACCTCGAGCGTGTAGAGCATCCGGTCGCCCGGGACCACCCGGTCCGCGGCGACCAGCTTGATGTGCCCGTCGTCGCGCGAGCGCGATTCGACCTCCGCGATCGCGTGCACTCTCAAGTCGGCCGAGGTAGCCGGCAACGGTGCCTGGGCATGCGCGGCGCCGCGTGCGAACAGGGCGAAGAGCATCATCGAGGCGAGCGCGGTACGGTTAAACGCAATCATATTTCGTAAGATTATAACCCATGTGCAATCAGTTACTTATGTTGACTATCGAATGTATTGTCACTTGCCTGGAGTCCGCCGCCGCCGCATCGTAAAGGACAGCGCTGTCGCCGCTCCCGGCCGCTGGCGGGGTCGCGGGCCATCTGTCATCCTTTCGCGATTAATAACGATGTTTCTGAAGGACTGCTCATGGCCACCGCCGCCCAGCTCGTTACCTCTCTTGCATCGATGAACAGCGACGTGGCCGCCTGGGTGAATGAGGTGTCGAAGCTCACCCAACCGGAGCGCATCCACTGGTGCGACGGCAGCCCTTCCGAGTTCCAGGCGCTGCAACGCGAGCTGATCTCCTTCAAGGATCTCCTGCCGCTCAACCCCCAGCATTTCCCGGGATGCGTGCTGTCGCGCTCGGCTCCCTCCGACGTCGCCCGGGTCGAGCATCTGACCTTCGTTTGCACCCGCTCGCGCGAGGATGCCGGCCCCAACAATCACTGGCTCGATCCCGATCAGGCGCACGCCCGCATCGATGCCCTGTTCGCGGGCTGCATGAAGGGCCGCACGCTCTACGTCGTGCCTTATTGCATGGGTCCCATCGATTCGCCCTACTCCCGCTGCGGAGTCGAGATCACCGACAGCGCCTACGTGGTGCTCAACATGCAGATCATGACGCGCATGGGCCGCCCGGCCCTCGAGCGCATCGCGCGGGACGGCCGGTTCGTGCGCGGGCTGCACTCGACCGGCGATCTCAATCCGGAGCGGCGCTTCATCATGCATTTCCCCGAGGAGCTGTCGATCAAGAGCTTCGGGTCGGGCTACGGCGGCAACGCCTTGCTCGGAAAGAAATGCCATGCCCTGCGCATCGCGAGCTGGCAGGCCCGCACCGAGGGGTGGCTGGCGGAGCACATGCTCATCGTCGGCATCGAGAACCCGCAGGGCGAGATCCACTACCTGGCCTGCGCGTTCCCCTCGGCCTGCGGCAAGACCAACCTCGCCATGCTGATCCCGCCCGCCGCCTACAAGGGCTGGAAGGTTTGGACGGTCGGCGATGACATCGCGTGGCTCCATCCCGGCAAGGACGGCCGTCTCTATGCAATCAATCCCGAGTCCGGCTACTTCGGCGTGGTCCCCGGAACGAACGCGAAGACCAATCGCAATGCCTACGAGATGATCCGCCGGGACACGATTTTCACCAATGTCGCGTTGACCGCCGACAATCAGCCGTGGTGGGAGGGTCTCAACGAAGCCGCGCCCGTGATCGATTGGCAGGGCCGCCCGTACGATCCGGCCCGCGGCCCGGCGGCGCACCCGAATTCCCGGTTCACGGTGTCGGCGAAGCAGAATCCGAGCTACTCCAAGTTGTCCGACGCGCCGGGCGGCGTGCCGATCTCCGCGATCATCTTCGGCGGCCGCCGCCGCACCGTGGCGCCGCTGATCTACCAGGCTCGCAGCTGGCTGCACGGCGTCCTGGTCGGCGCGGGCGTCGCCTCCGAGACCACCGCGGCCGCGACCGATGCGATCGGCGTCGTGCGCCGCGACCCGATGGCGATGAAGCCCTTTGCCGGGTACAACTTCGCGGATTACTGGTCCCATTGGATCAACGTGGGCGGCTCCCTCAAATCGCCGCCGCAGATCTTCCATGTCAACTGGTTTCGCCAGGACGCCGCGGGCAAATTTTTGTGGCCGGGCTTCGGCGAGAACCTGCGCGTCCTGCGCTGGGTCATCGATCGGTGCAAAGGCAGCGCCAAGGCGCGCGACACCGCGATCGGCTACCTGCCCAATGCGGCCGACCTCGATGTCCAGGGATTGGATGTGGCGCCGCATGCGCTCGAGGAGCTGCTCGATGTGAATCCGAAGCTCTGGCAGGAAGAATTCGCCGCGATCCGCAAGTACTTCGACGAATTCGGCGCCCGCATTCCGAAGGCCTTGGCGGCCGAGCTCGAGGGCGCGCTCCAACGGGTTCAGGCGGCCGGCTGACGCGGGCCGCGCTCACTCCTCGCAGGCGTAACGGATCACCTGCGAGGAATTGCTGTCCGGCGCCTTGCCGAGACCGATGAGCCCCTCGCCGCGAATCTGCATCGAATCGCGCCGCACGAAAGCCTCCTCGCCGTCCTTGCCGACCACGAAGGTGCCGTTGGTGCTCTGGTCGACCAGCATGAACTTGTTGCGGTTGATCTCGACGCGGGCGTGCAAGCGCGAGATCAGATTCCCCTTGACGACGAGGTCGTTCTCCTCGGCGCGGCCGATGGTGATGTTGGCCCGTCCATCATCGACCAGCACCTCCTGACCCTGGTAGCGCAGACGCATGCGGTGCGGCTTGTTGGCTCGCTCCCGCTCGCGCGAGGAAAGCGCGATCGCGGGCACCATGCTGGTCACATCCTCGGTCTGCCACAGCACCTCGAACAGCACGACTTCGCTGCTGCGGCCCTTGATGTTGGCGATGTCGATCTGGCGCACCGACGCCCGCCAATCGCTCGAGAGGTGCTCGACCATCGTCGCGGTGGTGATGATCTGCCCGGCCTTGGCCTGGCTGGTCATGCGGTTCGCCGTGTGCACGGCCGACCCGAAAATATCCTTGTTCTCCATGACCACCGGCCCGAAATTGCAGCCGATGCGGATCGCCACCGTCTGTTCGTCCATCTGGAGCTGCGGATGGGTCACGATCTGCTTCTGCATCAGGGCGGCGGCGTTCAACGCATCGTCGGCGGTGGGGAAGGTCGCCATGACCTCATCGCCCATGGTTTTGATCACGGTGCCGTGATTCTGGTCGGTGGCCGCCCGCATCACGTCGATGCAGATGCCGACCATATCCCGCGCGCGCAGGTCGCCCAATAGCTCGTATAGCTTGGTGCTGCCCACCACGTCCGCAAATACGATGGCGACTTCTATTTCCTTGCCCATTCGCGGCCAATTATACTTAACGTGGCGTGCGGGCGCCCATGTGGTTTGCCGGTCCCCCTCAGGCGGCAATTCCCTGACGCAGGATAGGTAGAGCCGAATTCAGGATCTCCGGCGGCGCATCCGTGCGTCCCGCGACCTCGGACAGGAACCGCCGCCAGGCGCGCGCGCCCTCTCGGCCCGCCATGAGCCCATGCATGTGCCGGGTGACCGCATGGAGCCGAATACCGCGCTCCGCGCAACCGCGCGCATAGGCGACCACCCGCTCGACGATGTCCTCGACCGTGGGTTCCCGCCACGTCGGATCGAGCAGCTCCCGTTCCAGCTCGGCCAGCAACCCCGGTCGATGGTATGCCGCGCGTCCGAGC
>DATAUO010000296.1:0-35386 GCA_036268215.1 Steroidobacteraceae bacterium | reverse complement strand
ACGACAGCCTCCTGGTCAAGTACTACGATGCCCGCGGCCGGGGCGGAGACGGCATATCGAAGATGGCGTTCAGCCTGACGTGGGACGTCGGCTGCGAGTACGGCGGCGGCGTGCACTGCACGCACGGGCCGAACAAGGAGGAGTTCCTCGGCATGATGCTCTACGACCGTACCTGGTTCCACAATGATTTGTATGCGATCACGCTGGGCGGAGGCTTCATGAACAACCCGGGCCGCTACCTCGCCCTGACGCCCCCGATCAACGGCGCCACGGCGGCAAGCGGCTCGCCCTACTTCACGCAGCAGCCGGGACAGAAGCTCTACCAGTGGGATACGCAGCTCAATCTGCAGTACATGCCCAAGGATTGGATCACGTGGTGGACGGAAGCGACGTTCCGGCACTCGAGCGTTCCATACTGGTCGGGATCAGGGGGTATCACGCCTCCCGGCGGCAACAACGGCTCACCCGGGAGCTGCGTCGGCGGCCCCGCCGATCCCGGCAGCGGCAACTGCGCCGCCGCCGACTGGTTCCCGGACCTCCGCACCCGTGAGATCGTCGTGGGCGCCGGCGTCATGGTGAAGTTCTAGACGGCGGGTCTCGTCGACAGCGGGCGGACGCGGCGTGGACGAGCCTAGCCCGGCTTGCGCATCGACAGCATGCGCACGACCAAGGCCTGTATGGCCGCCACGGAGTGAAAATTCTCCGGAGTGATGTCCGTTTGCGGAATGGCGATGTCGAATTCCAGCTCGACGGCCAGCATCAGGTTGACCATTTTCAGAGAGCTGACCCCGAGCTCGCTCAGCTGCTGCTCCACGGGAAACGGTTGCGGCAGTGCGGCGCCGCCCCCGATGGCCTGCTGGACCAGCACGACGAGTTGCTGGCCCACCCCTTCGATCTTCTGCGCATCCAATGATCTAACCTCCAAGGCGCCGAAGAGCGATCATACCGTGTGGAAATAGCGCCGTTGAGACGATTGACACGGACGGTTTGCTGAATGGATCACACAATACAATCAGAGTCTTACATATGCTTAAGCGCGGGTCGAAGCTTGCGCCCCGGCCCCGGCATGGACGGATGGCCCGCTTCAGGCGACTCAAGCCGCATAATGGCCTGGGCAGCCCGGCTCGAAACTGACTTGGAATCCAAACGTCTAGGACCAGCATGGAACCTCAACGTGTCCCGGGAACCGCCCGGCTCCTCAATGTGAGACAGAACGACCTGATCGCGCGAGCGCGCGCCGCCGCGGAGGTGGCCCGCGCGAACGCGGCCGCCGTCGACGCGGAAGCCCGCTTCCCGAGCGAGGCCTTCGCGGAGATCCGCAAGCAGCGCCTGCTCGGCATCCAGGTGCAGCAATCCTTGGGCGGCGACGGCGCCAGCATTGGCGAGATCTCCGACGTATGCTACGTGCTGGGTCAGGCGTGCTCATCCACCGCGCTGATCTACGCCATGCACCAGATCAAGATGGCGTGCATCGTGCGGCACTCCAAGGGCAGCGCCGCGCACGAGAAGATCCAGACGCGCATCGCCGCCGAGCAGTTGCTCATGGCCTCTTCCACCACCGAGGGCCAGGCCGGCGGCAACGTCCGCTCCAGCGAGGCTGCGGTCCAGAAGGACGGCGATCACGTCACGCTCGAGCGCAAGGCCACGGTCATCTCCTATGCCGTCGAGGCCGACGGCATCGTGACCACCGCCCGCCGCTCGGCCGACGCGGCAGGCTCCGACCAGGTGCTCCTGGTCCTGCTCAAATCCGACTACACGCTCGAGCGACTGCAGGTGTGGGACACGCTCGGCATGCGCGGAACGCACAGCGAGGGCTTCACGTTGCGCGCGCGTGCTCCGGCCGATCACATCATGCCCGAGCCCTATGACCGCATTCACGCGCAGTCCATGGTGCCCTTCGCGCATCTCTTGTGGGGCTCGGTATGGGCTGGAATCGCCGCGGCCGCCGTGACCAAGGCGCAGGCGTTCACCCGCGCAGCGGTCCGCGGCTCGAACGGCCAGATGCCCCCCGGCGCGGCGCACTTCACCCAGGCGGTCTCCACGCTGCGTACCCTGCGCGGCGTGCTGGCGGCCAATCTGCGCAGCTACGAAGCGGTCATGTCGGACGAGAAGGCGCTGGGTGCTCTGGAATTCCAATCGATGATCACGCTCACCAAGGTCCAGGCCTCGGAGCTCGCCGTCACGACCGTGCTGTCCTCGCTGCGCGCCTGCGGCCTGTCGGGCTATCGCAACGATACGGAATTCACCATCGGCCGCCTGCTGCGCGACGTGCTCTCGGCGCCGCTCATGATCAACAACGACCGGATTCTATCCAATCTCGCAACGACGTCGCTGATGACGCCGCTGCCCACCTCCATCAATGGTTGAGCCCATCATGTCCAATGCCATCTCCGGCGCGGCGCACGCGCCAGCCGATCCCCTCGCGCACATCGCCGACGGTCTGTTCAAGCCCATGGGGGTGGACGGCGTCTACGCCCGCACCGCCTTGTACGTGCACGTGGTGGAGCGGCTGGAGTCCTACATCACTCAGCTCCGTGATCCCAAGGCCGAGGTGATGCGTTTCCCGCCGGTGATGAGCCGCAAGCAACTGGAGAAATCCGGCTATCTCAAGAGCTTCCCGAACCTGCTCGGCTGCGTGTGCGCGCTGCACGGCTCGGAAGCCTCGATCCGCGCGGCCGTAGACCGCCACGACAACGGCGGCGATTGGACGGCTTCGGTAACGTCGTCGGACCTGGTGCTGTCGCCCGCCGCGTGCTATCCGGTGTACCCCATCGTCGCGACCCGCGGGCAGCTTCCGGCCGGCGGTTCGCTTTTCGACATCGAGGCCGACGTGTTCCGCCACGAGCCGTCGCGCAGCCTGGACCGGCTGCAGTCGTTCCGCATGCGGGAGTTCGTGCGCATCGGGTCCCCCAAGGAGATCCTGGAATTCCGCGAGAGCTGGATGGCGCGCGCACCGCAGATCGCCGGCGACCTCGCGCTGCCCTTCAATCTCGACGTGGCCAACGATCCGTTCTTCGGCCGCGTTGGACAGGTCATGGCGGTGAGCCAGCGCCAGCAGGCGCTCAAGTTCGAGCTGTTGATCCCGTACTACCCGTCCGCGACGCCGACGGCCTGCATGAGCTTCAACTATCACCGCGAGCACTTCGGCCAGGTCTGGGGCATTCGCGACGCCAAGGGCGAGCTGGCCCACACGAGCTGCGTCGCCTTCGGCATCGACCGATTGACCGTCGCGATGTTCGCGGTGCACGGCCTCGATCCCTCCAAGTGGCCGTCCGCGACCCGGGCCAAGCTGGGGCTGTAATCCGCCGAGACGCCGCCGGCATGACCTGAGGTAAACGTGCCGCTCGACCCCCGTGTCCGACGATTCCTCGATGTGCTCGCCGCGAGCAAGCCGCAGCAGATGCAGGATACGACGGTCGAGGAGCGCCGCCTCGGGCTCGCGCAACTGATGAAATTCGGCGGTCCCGAGGCTCCGGTGGACGGGCTCGATGATCGCAGCCTGCAGGGTCTCGGCGGCCCGCTCAGGGCGCGCGTGTACACGCCGCTCGATACGCGGGACGCGGTGCTTCCGGGGCTGATCTATTTTCACGGCGGCGGCATGGTCGCCGGCACCCTGGGCACGCACGACGGCATCGCCCGCGCGCTCGCCAACTCCAGCCGCTGCCGCGTCGTATCGATCGATTATCGGCTCGCGCCCGAGCACCCGTTTCCCGCGGCGCTCGACGATGCCGTGGGCGCGGTCGCCCATGTCGCAGGGCACGCGGCAACATTCGGCATCGATCCGCGCCGCCTCGGCGTCGCCGGCGACTCGGCCGGAGGGACGCTCGCCGCCGCCGCCGTGCAGGCGCTGTCCCGGATCGGCAAGCCGCGCATCGAGCTGCAGCTGCTGATCTGTCCGATCCTCGATTACGGCGGGACGACGCCCTCGAAGCGCGAGCTGGCGAGCGGTTACCTCGTCGATCAGGCGACGCTCGACCACGACCTGCGCTACTACCTGCCCGCCGGCGCCGATCCCGCCGATCCCAGGATCTCGCCGCTCCGTGCCGCGGACCTTTCGGGCTTGCCGCGGGCCTTGATCCACACGGCCGAGTTCGATCCGCTGCGCGACGAGGGCCGGGATTATTGCCAGCGGCTCGCCCGCGCGCGGGTGGAGGTGTCCTACACCTGCCACCCGGGTATGATTCACCTGTTCTACGGGCTCGGCGGCGTAATCCCCTACGCCCGCAGCGCCTTCGAGCAGATCGGCGGCGAGATTCGGGCCGCGATGGGTTGACAAAGGAGACGGTTGTGGCGGAGCGCGTGGTTGCGGAACGCTTGATTCGGGATCTGCACGCGGCGCGGGTCGGCGGCGACCTGGCCGGGATGTGCAAGCTGTTCGCGGACCAGGGACGCTACGAGATCGTCGGCGCGAGCGCCGACAAGCCCATTGCGATCCGCGCCAATGGCCTCGCCGAATTCAAGCCCTGGCTGTCGATGATGGTAAAGGTGTTCCGGCTCTCGGATTACCACCTGCTCTCGCTGGTGGTCGAGTGGCCGCGCGCCACGGCCCACTGGCGCACCGACATCTATTCGAAGGTCACCGGCGTCACCGTGCCGACCGAGCTGGTCGATCTGTTCGAGCTCAGCAACGACCGGATCCTGAGCTACACCGAGTTCTTCGCCCCGCGCTGAGCAGAACGCGGCGCATGGACGATAGCAAGGTCGGCCCGGACGGAGTCAACGCGAGCGGCCGCGGCGCCGCGAAGTCCGAGACGGCCCCGCCGCCCGACCCTGAGTGGCTGATCGTGGCGCGCGAGCTGCGCGCCATGGCGCAGACCGGACTCGCCTTCACCCAGGATCGCTTCGACCGGCAGCGGTATCTGCGGTTGCGCGAGCTCTCCGCCGGGATGCTGGCGCGCGGCACGGGCGGGGACATCCGCACCGTTCTCGAGGTCCTGGGCCTCGACGAGGGCTATGCCACGCCCAAAGTCGACGTCCGCGGAGCCGCCTTCGTCGATGGACGCGTGCTCATGGTGCGCGAGATCTCCGACGGCCGCTGGACGCTTCCCGGCGGCTGGGCCGACATCCACCAGTCGCCGATGGAATGCGTGGTGCGCGAGATTCTCGAGGAGTCCGGTTTCGAGGCGCGCGCGCTCAAGCTCGCCTCCGTGCGCGACTACCAGCGCAGCGGACATCCGCGGCGCAACGTCGACTACATCTACAAGCTGTTCTTCGTCTGCCAGATCACCGGCGGCGAGGCGCGCCCGAGCGACGAGACCAGCGAGGTCGCCTTCTTCGCGCGCGATGCGCTTCCGCCGCTCTCGCTCGGCCGGGTGATTCCGGCGGAGATCGAGGAGATGTTCCGGCACGCCGAGGACATGGCGCTGCCGACTTATTTCGAGTGAGCCTTCCGGCTCAGCGGGTCTGCGATTCCGCCGCCGCGGCCGGTACCGCGCCCGGCAACTCCAGCGTCACACTGAGGCCGCCGCCCTCCCGGTTCGCGAGCTGAATGCGGCCTCCGTGGGCCTCGGCGATCTCGCGGGCGAGCGCCAGTCCCAAGCCGGTGCCGCTGCGCTTGGTGGAGTAGAACGGCAGCAGCGCCTGCGCAAGGACCGCCGGGCTCATGCCTGCGCCGCGGTCGCGCACCTCGATGCGCTGTCCCTCGTCGGAGCACCGCACCTCGAGCTCCACATCGCCGGCGGCGCCTCCGGCCTCGTGCGCGTTCTTGACGAGGTTGATCAGCGCCTGCTCGACCTGCCCCCGATCGAACCATCCCGCGCGCTCCGGCGGCGGCGCGGTCCTCGAGAAGCGCTGCTGGCGCTCCAGACCCTCGAGGAACGCGGCCCACTCGATCCTCTCGGGGCGCGGCGCGGGGAGCTTGGCGAAAGCCGCGTAGCCGCTGACGAACTGGTGCAGATGCTCGGCGCGCTCGGCGATCGCCGCAAACACCCTGGGCAGCGCGGAGTGGTCGCCCCGGCGCGCGATCTCCGCGCCGGAGTGCGCCAGCGAGGACAGCGGTCCCAGCGAATTGTTGAGCTCGTGACTCAGCACGCGGATCAGCTTCTTCCAGGTCGCAACCTCCTGGCGGGACAGCTCGCGCGTCAGCCGCTTGAGCAGATACAGATTGAAATTCCGGCCCTGGAGGATGAAGGCGCGCTGCGACAGATGAAAGGTCTCCTCGACGCCGCCGATCTCGGCGGAAAACAAGCAGTCGCCGTTGGCCGCTGCCGCGCCGCGCAGCGCCTCGGGCGCGCTCCTGAGAGCGTCCCCGAAGCGCAGTCCGTTCAGGCTGCGCCCTTCCGAGAGCAGGTGCCGCGCGGCGATGTTGGCGTACGCGACCCGATCCTGCGCGTCGACCAGCACCAGCGCGACCGGCGAGTTTTGCATCACCGTATCCAGCAGCAGCTCCCGCTGCACGAGGTGCGCGCGCTGGGTGCGCAGCGCGGCCGCGAGCTCATTGTGCGCGGTCATGAGATCGCCGAGCTCGTCCTCGCGATCCGCGACCAGCGACAGGCTGAAATCGCCCTCCCGGTAACTCGCCACCGTGTTGGTGAGCGCGCGCAGCATCTGCGCGATCGGCCGGATCGCGCGGCCCGCGAGCCATCCGATCGGCGGAAGCAGGAGCGCGATCGCGAGCAGCGCGCCGAGCGCGGCGCCGCCGAGCAAGTGGGTCAGCCACGCGCCAAGCGCCGCGGCGGCCGCGGCCACGGCGAGCAGCAGCAGCGCGGCCTTGGCCTTGAGCGAAAGCCGAAGCCGCGGGCGCATCCGCTCAGCCGCCGGACGGCCGCAGATTGAAACGCTCCATGCGGCGATACAGGGCCTGCCTGGAAAGTCCGAGGGCCTGCGCCGCCCGGCTGACGTTGCCGCCGGCCTCGCGCAAGCTGGTCTCGACGACCTCGCGCGGCGGATGGTCCGGGTCGCGCTCGGCGCGGCGCCCGGCCTCCGCTTCGGCGCCCCGATGCGGCGGCAGGTTCAGATCTGCGGCGCTCACCACGCTGGCACGCGCCAGGAGCTTGGCACGCTCGATGGAGTTGCGCAGCTCGCGCACGTTTCCAGGCCAGTCGTGCGCCAGCAGGGCCGCTGCCGCGTCTTCGCTGAGGGTGAGCTCGGCGCCGAGGAAATGCCGCGCCAGCGGCAGGATGTCGGCCGCGCGGTCGACGAGCGGCGGCACGGCAATCTCGATCACGTTCAGGCGATAGTAGAGATCCTCGCGGAAGCGGCCCTCCTTGATCGACGCGGCGAGATCGGCGTTGGTGGCACTCAATACGCGCACACGCGAGGTGCGCGTGCGGCTCGAGCCCAGCATCTCGAACTGCCCCGTCTCCAGCACGCGCAAGAGCTTCATCTGCCCCGCGAGCGGCAGGTTGCCGATCTCGTCCAGAAACAGCGTCCCTGCGTTCGCCGCCTCGAAGCGGCCGGTACGTGCGCGAATCGCGCCGGTGTAGGCGCCCGCCTCCGCCCCGAACAGCTCGGCCTCGATCAGCTCCGACGGGATGGCGCCGCAGTTGACCGCGACGAACGGCCCGGTCCGTACCGCCGAATTGGCGTGCACGATCTCGGCGATCCGCTCCTTGCCCGCCCCGTTCGGCCCGGTGATGAGCACGCGCACATCGCCGCGTGCGACGCGGCAGGCAAGCTCGATCACGCGTTCCATGGCATCGGATGCGTACACGATGCCCCTCAGGTCGTATTGCTCAGCCAGCCGTGCACGCCGCAGGCGCTGCTCCTCCTGGACACGCCGATAGTCGCGCGAGGTCTCGGCAAGCTCGAGCAAATTCTCGACCGACGCCAGCAGCTTGTCGTTGTCCCAGGGCTTGCCGATGTAATCCGCCGCCCCGGCCTTGACGAGCTGCACGGCCGATTCGAGGTGTGTCCAGGCGGTGAGCAGGATCACCGGCAGGTCGGGCTGGCGCTCGCGGATGGCGCGGAACAGGGCGATGCCCTCCTCGCCCGACGTGGTGTCCGCGCTGAAGTTCATGTCCGCGATCACCAGGTCGACCCGCTCGCGCCCGAGCGCCCCGAGTCCTTGCGCCGGCGTGCCGGCCGACAGCGTGCGGATGTCGTGCAGCCCGAACAACAGCTCGAGCGCGTGCGCCACGGCGGGGTTGTCGTCGACGACGAGGATGGTGCGCATCGGGTTCGCGGCAAAGCGACGAGTATACGACCCTTGGATCAGGCGGCGCGCGTCGCGAGCGCCGGCGGCACCGACGCGGCGCGCAGCGCCGGCCAGAGCACGGCGGCCTGGCCGAGCAGCAGCACCACCAGCGCACCCGCGACCACGTAGCCCAGGTGCAGCCGCGGAAGCTCGAAGCTCGTCACCATCCAGAGATTCAGCGCGATCGCGAGGGCCACGCCGACGGCGGCGCCGGTCGCCGCGATCAGCAGGTTCTCGGTCTGGAAGTAGCGCACGATGCCCTGGCGGGTGGCGCCGAGCGCGCGGCGAATGCCGATCTGCTTGCGGCGCTGCGCCACCCAATAGCTGGTCAGACCGACGATGCCGAACGACGTCACGGTCAGGAGCGCCGCGCATACGACGCCGAGGATCACGGCAAGGCCGCGGTCATCGCGATAGATCTCGGCCCGCGCCTGCGGCAGCGACCGCACCTGGTCGATCACCCTCGCGCGGTTGACCGCGAACAGCTTGTCCTCTCCCGCGCGCATCATCGACGCCAGCTGCCCGGGCCGCGCGCGTACCACGTAATGCCCGCCATGCCATACCAGCTTGAAAGGCACCATTACGGAGTTGTCGTTGAACTTGCTGCCCCAGCCGTTCGCGGACACCCATGGCACCTGCAAGCGGTCGACGATGCCGACGATGGTGCTCATGCCCTTGGTGAACTGCATGCTCATCGGTTTGCCGAGCGCGTCGCCCCGGGGATAGAGCTTGTCGGCGAGCTGGCGCGTGATGATCACCACCGGCGCCTTCGGGACCGAGTAGTCGTTCATGGCGACGACCTCGGACGGAGTGAAGTTGCGGCCCGCGACCAGCTTGAGCCCGAGGGTGGGAATTCCCTGCGGACCGGCGAAATAGAGAGCGGCCAGCGTCAGGGGCCTGTTGGGATCGAGGTTGGTGCCGACGCCCTCCGTCGAACCGCTGTCCGACAAGGGATAGGAATTCGTCACATAGGCGTCGACCACGCCGGGCAGCGAGCGCAGCGCCGCGAGGTCGCCGTCGATGCGGGCCTCGAGGTCGTTGGGCTGTCCGACCCAGCCGTTGTCGATGACGAAGACGTCCGCCTCGTCCGCTCCCGTCGGCCGCTTGCTGAGTGCGACGCGCTGCTCGATGAGGAACAAGGCGTTGCAAAGGATGGCCAGCGTCACCGCGATCTGCACGGCGATCAGGATGGCCCCCACCTTGTTGCGCCGCATGGCGGCGAGGATCGGATAGACGTCCATGATGACTCCTATTGAGCTTTGAGCTGCCAGGCTGGCTGAACCCGGGTCGCACGCCAGGTCGGGTACAGCCCGGCGAGGGTGGTGGCAACGACGGCGAGAGCCACCGCGATGGTGATGTCGACGGTGTCGAGATTCGAGAGCCGGCTGATCTCGTCGGACAAGAGCGCGCGCAAGCCGAGCAATCCAAGGGAAGTGAGCCCGAGCCCGAGCAATCCGCCGGCGAAGCCGACCACCGCGGTCTCGGTCAGGCATTGCATGAAGATGGCGCCGCGGCTCGCGCCGAGCGCGCGCCGTACCGCAATGTCGCCCGACCGCCCCATGATCTTCGCGAGCATCAGGCCCATCGCATTCAGGAGGCAAACGAACAAGAAACTGAACGAGACCAGCACCAGGATGCGCGCCTCGTCGGACACGACGTGGTTGTACGCCAGCCACTCGCGCACGTTGCGCAAGCGAACCAGCGGCTGCCAGTGGAATCGGCCGGTACGGCGCTGCTCGGTGGCGTAGTTGGCGAGGAATGACCGGTACTGCGCCACATCCGCCGCCGTCGGCAGCTCAACCCAATATTGGATCCACACACATTCGGAATGGATTCGGCCCTCCCAGCCGCCCGTGCCCAAATCGCCGTCGCAATTGAAGTTGCCCCACATCTCCATCTGCTCGTCGATGGCGGTGGTGAAGGGAATGAACATCTGCTCCGTCTTGCCGTACTTGTCGGTGTTCAAGTCGAAGAACCGGGGAACCGGGTTCCAGCGGTCCGACACGCCGACGATGCGAAAGTTCTTGCCGTCGAGATCGACGGTCTTGCCGACGCTGTTCGCGCCGCCGAACAGCTTGTCGTTCAGCTCGCGGCTCAGGACCACGACCTCGGAGTGATTCGCGTCGTCGGACGCCGGCCATGGCTCGCCATACACGAACGGCACGTCGAACATGCGGAAAAAATCGGTGTAGGCGGCGCGAGTCGCCGCCTCGAACGGCTTGAGGTCGGAATTCGCCGGAATCACGGTGCGCCCGCCATGGTACATGGCGCTCTGCCGACGCCCCCGGTGCGCGTTCATCAGGGCGATCGCATCCGGGTAGCCGATCTGCGGCTGAAGGTGCTCCTCATCGCCGGTCGCCACGGTCACCTTGTTCGGCGGCCAGTTCCCGATCTGCATGGTCCAGAGCTGGCGCGACTTGTGAGGAATCGGATCGGTGCCCATCGCCCGGAACAGCGTGAGGGTGGTCATCGAGGCCCCGATGCCGACGCCGATCGCGGCGATCATCAGCGCGGTGAGCACGAGATTGCGCTTGAGACTGCGCACGGCGAGACCGAAGTAGTAGTACAGCATGGCGATTTCCTCTGTATTCGAGTGCCGATCGCGGAGCTCAGGTGCCGGTCGCGGCCGAGGCGGCCCCGCCGCCCGTCACCAGGCGCGGCGGCGGCGCGAGATCGACGACCTGGCCGTCCACGATATGCACCTCGCGTTGCGCGCGCACCGCGAGCTCCGGATCGTGGGTCACCATCACGATGGTCGCGCCGTCGCGATGCAGCTCCTCGAGCAGCTCCATCACGCCGCGAGCCATCTGTGTGTCCAGATTTCCTGTCGGCTCGTCCGCGAGCAGGAGGCGCGGCGCCCCGGCCAGCGCGCGAGCGATGGCGACCCGCTGCTGCTGTCCCCCGGACAGCTCCGCCGGATAGTGTCGCGCGCGCGCCGACAAGCCCACGCGCCCGAGCGCGTCGCGGATGCGGCGCTGGCGCTCCGCGGCGTTGAAGCCGCGGTAGCGCAGCGGCACGTCGACGTTGTCCCCGACGTTCAAGTCCGGGATCAGATTGAAGGCCTGGAATATGAAGCCGATCTTCTCGTTGCGCAGGCGCGAGCGCCGGTTGTCGTCGAGGCCGCGCACGTTCACGCCGTCGAGCAGGTACTCGCCGCCGGTGAACTCCTCCAGCAGCCCGGCGATGGTCAGGAACGTGGTCTTGCCCGAGCCCGAGGGTCCGGTGACCGCCACGAATTCGCCCTCGCGCACGTCGATGGAAAAATCCCGCAAAGCATAGGTCTCGACAACTTCGGTGCGGTACGCCTTGGCGAGATGGGTCATTTTGAGCATTGCGGGCCTCGGTGACTGATGATTGCAGTGAATCGGACCATGTGTCGTCTCAGCGGCTCAGGATGACGCGCGGGGCGTCCTTGAGCTCATCGGTGCCGGAGATGACGATCTGGTCGCCGACCGACAAGCCGTCGAGAATCTCGACCTTGGATATGCTCTGGGCTCCGAGGCGCACGGGGCGGCGCTCCGCCACGTCGCCATGCACCACGTAGGCGAAGCCGCCGCCTTCCTGATCGACGAAGGAGCCGCGGTCCACCATGAGCACGTTGTCCCGGCGCTCGACGAAGATTCGTACCGACAGGCGCTGGCTTTGCCGCAGCCCGGCCGGCTTCGCGTCCGTGAAGCGCAGGCGCGCCGTGACCTGGCCGCCGACGACTTCGGGCGACACTCCGCTCACGACGCCCTTCCAGTTGCGGCCTCCGCCCTCGAGGTCTGCCGCCATCCCGGCACGCAGGTCCCGCGCCAGGTACTCCGTGACCTTGATCTCTACCTCGAGCGCGGTGAGGTCCACGACCGTGAGCAGCGGCGCGTCCTTGGCCACGCTGGCGCGGTCCGCGACGAGCACCTGGCCGACCTGACCGTCGACCGGCGATTTGACGTTCAAGCCGTCGACCTGCCGCCTCAGGTCGTCGACCAGGAATTGCTGTCGATCGAGCAACGCCTTCTTGCCGTCGACCTCGAAGCGATTCTGGCTGGGCTGCGATTCGTACAGGGATTTGGCCTGCTGCAGGGCGAACTGCGCCTTCTCGAGCGCGTCCTCCGCCTTGAGCGCCTGCAGCTCGGAATACGACCCGAGCTCGTAGGCCTTGCGGCTGCGGTCGCGCTCGCGTTGGGCGGTCTTCATGTCCACCTGCGCCTGTGCATAGGCATCGCGCTGCTGCGAGAGATTGCGCTCGGCCGTGAGCCGCGCACGCTCCCAGTCGAGCTTCGCGCTCGCGAGCGTCGCTTCCTCCTGCGAGAGCTTGGCGGTCAGATCCGGACTGTCGACCACCGCCAACACCTGCCCCCGTGCGACGGCATCCCCGGCGTGGACCTTGAGCGAGACCGTGCCGAGCGCGTTGGCATACAAGGTCGGGCTCACCGCGGCGACCACCTGACCGTCCGCGGCGATGTCGTGCACGAAGCTGCCGCGCTCCACCGTGCCGAAGGCCAGCCGGCTCCGGTCGACCGAGCTGCCCGCGCCGGCGTAGTGGGCCAGCCAGCCGACGAGCGCGAGCACCGCGGCCGCGATCGCGCCGCCCGCGATCACGAGCGAGCGGCGCCGGCGCCACAAGCTCGGCTGCTCGATCGCACGGTCCTGGGCGGAGGTGTCGCGCAGCATCACGGGCTCCTTGGGCAGCAGCTTCATGTCCCTGCCTCGATCAATAGGTCGTCGATGGCAGCCAGGTCGCGCTCGGTCAGGCGGCCGGCCTGCTGCTTCAAGGTCAGCACGTTGGTCAGGTAGTCGTAGCGCGACTGATTGTAGGCGCGCTGTGCCGCGTAGTAGTTGTTCTGCGCATTCAAGAGATCGAACTCCGTTCCCGTGCCGAACTCGACGTTGCGCCGGCTCGCCTCGACGGCGGCCGAGCCCGATTCGACCGCGCGCCGGCCGGCGCCGATGCGCTGGATGCCGGTGACCACGCCGCGAAACGCCGCCCGGGTCTGTCGCTCGGTGTCGCGCTGAGTCGCGTCAAGGCTTGCCTGCGCCTCCCGGTAGAGCGCGCGCGACTGCCTTACTGCCGAGGCCACGGCGCCGCCCTGGAACAGCGGCCAGCTGAACGACACGCCGACGGTATCCAAAGTCTGATTTCCACCGAGCACGACATCCTGATGAAGATTGGACGAGGACGCCGCCAGCGATACGGTGGGCAACGCGCGCCCGCGCTGGGCGGCGATGTCGCGGGACGCGGCTTCCGTCTTGAGCTCCGCAGTGCGCACGTCGAAATTGTCCTGGCGAGCCGCGCTCACCCAGTCCTCCGCGCCGACCGGATCCGGTGTCACCAGCGGAATGTCCGCGCGCAGCGGCGCAACCTTGGCCGAGTGCGTGCCGACGATCTCGGTGAGCGCGAGATTGGCGTCATCCAGCGCGTTCTCGGCGTCGATCACGCTCTGCTCCGTCGCGTCGTAGAAGGACTGCGCCTGCTCCACGTCGCTGCGCGGACCGACCCCCGTCTGCTGGCGTGCCCTGGCTTGATTCAGCAGCGTGCCGAACGCCTCGCGCTCCGCGCGATTGGTGGCGAGCTGGTCCGCGGCGGAGAGAATGGCGAAATACGCTTGCGCGACGCGCAGCAGGAGGCTCTGCTGCGCGCCGCTGTAGGCAGCCTCGGCCGCCGCGGCCTGGAAGCTCGCCTCCTTGAGCTGACTGAACGCCTGGAAGCTCCACAAGGTCTGCGACATGTTGAGCCCGAGGCCGTGGGCATTGCCGTAGCAATGCTGCACGCCGGTGACCGCGACGAGGGCGCAATCCGACTGGTAGCTCCCCTGCGGCTGATTCGAATCGAATCCCAGGCGCTCGCGGGCCGCCGAGGCGCTCGCGGACACCTGCGGCAGCCACTGCGCGAGCGCCTGGGGCCGCGCCTCGATCGCGGCGTCGCGCTGGAACCGAGCCGCCTGCAGCGCGGCGTCGCGCGTCAGCGCGAGCTCGTAGAGGTTCTCGAGATCGTTGGCGGCGGCCGGCCTTGCCGCCGCGAGCGACGCGAGCGTCACCAGCGCGAGAAGGTGGCGCAACAACTTGAGTCTCGAGGCGACCGCGTTCATGACCTGGTCGAAGCAAGCAGCGTGCCAGCCGCAAAATCGGTTCGTAACCGATTGTTTTATATATATTTACGCCCGAGACGTATCCTCAACCAAGGTGTCCGCGGACAGTGTCCGCGGACGCCGTCGGACAGAGCTGCCTGCGAGGCCATGAGGCTCAGCGCACGCCCGGGCGGCGCAAGGTTCTGCCCGCGAGGGGCGCCAACCGGTATCCTCGGCTGGCGCGGCGGCACGGAGCGCGCGCCCGATGAACAATAGACGTGAACAATGACGATGGCTGACGACGACATTCTGCTCGCAATCGACCAGGGAACGAGCTCCACCCGCTGTATCGCGTTTTCCGCCGCGGGCGCCGTGCTCGCCACGGAGCGGCAGGCCTTCGAGCAGATCTATCCGCACCCGGGATGGGTCGAGCACGACGCCGAGGTCATCTGGGCGACCGTGCTGTCGACGGCCCGCCAGGTGCTCCGCAACCCGGCGGCGGCGGAGCGGCGCGTCGCCGCCGTCGGCATCACCAATCAGCGCGAGACCACCGTGCTCTGGGACCGGCGCACGGGCGCGCCGATCCACAACGCCATCGTGTGGCAGGACCGGAGGACCGCGGACCGCTGCCGCGAGCTGTGCGAGACCGCGAGTGAGGACGACCTGGCGCGGAAGACCGGGCTGCGCTTCGATCCGTACTTCTCGGCCACCAAGATCGCCTGGATCCTGGATCACGTGCCGGGGGCACGCGCCGCGGCCGCCGCGGGCCACCTCGCCTTCGGCACCATCGACTGCTTCCTCGCGTGGCGCTTGACCGGAGGACGCCTTCACGTCACCGATGCCACCAACGCGAGCCGCACCGCGCTGTACGACATAGTCAAGGGCTGCTGGGACGAAGGGCTGTGCGAGCTCTTCGGCGTCCCTCGCAGCCTGCTGCCGGAGGTGTGCGACAGCGCCGGCGACTTCGGCGCCACCGATGCTTCCGCGATCGGCTGCGCGGTGCGCTTGTGCGGTATCGCCGGCGACCAGCAGGCCGCGCTCGTCGGCCAGGCCTGTTTCGGCCGCGGCGACGGCAAGGTGACCTTCGGCACGGGCGCTTTCCTGGTCCAAAACACCGGGCACGAGCTGGTACGCTCACGCAACCGGCTGCTCGGCACCATCGCATATCGCATCGGCGGCGAGGTGACCTACGCGCTCGAAGGCTCCATTCTGTCGGCGGGCTCGACCATCCAATGGCTTCGCGACGGGCTGGGACTGATCGCTCGAGCCTCGGACGTCGAGGCGCTCGCGGCCACCGTGCCGAACAGCGGCGGCGTGTACCTGGTGCCGGCGTTCACCGGACTCGGCGCGCCGTACTGGGATCCGGACGCGCGCGCCGCCATCCTCGGCATCACGCGAGGCTCGACCCGCAGCGAGATCGCGCGCGCGGCGCTCGACAGCGTCGCATTCCAGACCCACGACCTGCTTGCCGCGATGGCCGCGGACGGACAGGCGCCCACCACGCTCAAGGTGGACGGCGGCATGTCCCAGAACGGTCTGTTCATGCAGCGCCTGGCCGACATCCTCGGCATGCGCCTCGCGCGCCCGAGGAACGCGGAGTCCACGGCTCTGGGTGCCGCGTGCCTGGCGGGACTCGGGTGCGGCCTGTACCGCTCGCTCGATGATCTCGGCGCCATGGAGCGTTGCGATACGCCGTTCGAGCCGCAACTCGCCGCGGGCGAGCGCGAGACGCAGATCGCCGGCTGGCGCGACGCGCTCCACCGCATCACGACGGGGAATCGCTGATGCACGATCTCACCCGTCGCCTCCGTCTCGACGCGCTGCGCGAATCCGGCGGAACGATCGCGCCCGGTCTCGCCTCGACCCTCATCGTCGCGCTCGCCGCAACCTATCTGTCGGACCACTATCACGCGCCGCCCGTGATCTTCGCGCTGCTGCTCGGCATGGCCTTGAACCAGCTCTCGGGCGAGGCGCGCTACGCGCCGGGCATCAACGTGTCCGCGCGCACCCTGCTCCGGATCAGCGTGGCGCTGCTCGGGCTGCGCATCACCTTCGGCCAGATAAGCGCGCTCGGATGGTCGACCGCCGCCATGGTGGTGGTGATCGTGCCCCTCACCATCGGCTTCGGCTGGATGCTCGCGCGGATCATGAAGCTCGACGGCCGTTTCGGGGTGCTGTCGGGCGGTGCGGTCGGCATCTGCGGTGCCTCCGCCGCCATGGCCATCGCCGTCGCCTGGCCGCGCCGCGACTCCGAGCGCGACACGGTGGTGGTGATCGCGTGCATCACCACCTACAGCACCATCGCGATGGTGCTGTATCCCGCGCTGGTGTCGCACTTGCATCTCGACCCGCTGCAGACCGGCCGGTTCCTGGGAGGCTCCATCCACGACGTGGCGCAGGTGGTTGCCGCCGGCTACGCATCCTCGCCGCAGGCGGGAGATGCGGCCACCATCGTCAAGCTCATGCGCGTGACCATGCTGCTGCCGGTGGTGCTGGTGATCACGGTGGTCGCGGCGCGGCGGCTGGAGCCGGCCGAGAGCCGGGGCAAGAAAGTGCCGCTGCTGCCCTGGTTCCTGAGCGTCTTCGTGGTGTTGGCCGTGCTCAATGGCTTCGCCCTGGTGGCGCGCCCCATCGTCGGCGTCCTGACCGAGCTGTCCAAGTGGCTGCTGGTCACGTCCGTGGCCGCGCTCGGCATGAAGACCTCGCTCCGCGACATGATGGCCGTCGGCAAGTCATCCCTGGGGCTGATCGCGGCCGAGACCATTTTCCTGGGGCTCGTCGTGCTGGCGTGGATACTCGTCGGCGGTTGAGCACCCGTTGTGCGCAGGGTTCACTGCGCCCGTTTTATTGGTTGGCCACGTTGACCACGAGGCGTCCCCTCACCTTGCCCTCGAGGAGCGCCGGCGCGCGCTCGATGACCTCGCCTAGCGCGATTTCCTCGGTGATCAGCTCGAGCTTCGCCACATCGAGATCGGCGGCGAGCCGGCGCCACGCCGCGATCCGCTCGTCGCGAGGACACATCACGCTGTCGATGCCCGCGAGCGTGACGCCCCGCAAAATGAACGGCGCCACGCTCGCCGGGAAATCCATTCCGCCCGCGAGGCCGCACGCGGCGACCGCGCCGCGATAGCGCATCGACGCGCACACGTTCGCGAGGGTGTGGCTGCCGACCACGTCGATCGCGCCGGCCCAGCGCTCCTTCTGCAGGGGCTTGCCGGGAGCGGAGAAGGCGCCGCGCTCCAGGATCTCGGCGGCGCCCAGGCTCTTCAGGAACTCGCCCTCGGCCGGACGGCCGGTGACGGCGGCCACGCGGTAGCCCAACTTGGCGAGCACCGCCACGGCGACGCTGCCCACGCCGCCGGCGGCGCCGGTGACGAGAATGTCGCCGGCCGCCGGCACCGCGCCGTGACGCTCCAGCGCCATCACGCAGAGCATGGCCGTATAGCCCGCGGTTCCGATCGCCATCGCCTGGCGCGGCGTGAACGCCGCGGGCAGCGGCACCAGCCAATCGGCCTTGACCCGCGCGAGCTGGGCGTAGCCGCCCCAGTGAGTCTCGCCCACGCCCCAGCCGTTCAGGATCACCCGATCGCCCGCGCGGCAAGCGGGAGCATCGCTCTTCTCGACCGAGCCCGCGAAATCGATGCCCGGGACCATGGGAAACTGGCGCACGACGGGCGACCTGCCGGTGATCGCAAGCGCGTCCTTGTAGTTGACGGTGGAGTAGTCGACGCGCACCGTGACCTCGCCCGGGGGCAGCCGCGCCTCGTCGAGCGTGGTGAGAGTCGCACGGTAGGGACGGTCATCGCGCTCGACCAGGATTGCCTTGAACATGATTGCCTCTCGGGGTCGAAGCCGCACGCCGGCTCCGCACGCCAGTATACTCAACGCTCGAAATCATGAAGGGATCGCCGCCTACCATGACTGGGAAGATCTCGAGCGGATCGCGGGCCACCTCGCTTCATCCCCTCGCCCGGCGCCTGCGCGGGGGCATCGCCGCGGCATTCGTCCTCGCGCTCGCCGGCCTCCGGCCGGCGGCGGCCGACGCCGTCGATGACCGGGCGGATGCCATCGTGCGCGAGGTCATGCGCGAGCACCGCATCCCCGGCGTCGCCCTCGGCGTGGCGCGGGATGGCCGGCTGATCAAGGCGAGCGGCTACGGTTACGCCAACCTCGAGTGGAAGATTCCGGTGGCGGCGGATTCGATGTTCCAATCGGGATCGGTGGCCAAGCAGTTCACGGCGACCGCCGTGATGATGCTGGTCGGCACCGGCAAGGTCGCGCTGGACGATCCCATCTCGAAGTACTTGACCGAGAGCGCGTCGGCGCCGTGGCATGCGGTCACCGTCCGGCAACTGCTGACCCACACCTCCGGGATTCCGGACATCTTCGGCGAGGACGACGCCACCTCGTACGACAAAGGCATCCTCGACTTCCGCCGCGATTACACCGAGGACGAGCTGCTGCACCGCTACCTCGGGCTCCAGCTCGACTTCACTCCGGGCGACCGGTATCGCTATTCGAACACCGGCTACGAGCTGCTCGGTTTCCTGATTCACCGCGTCACCGGACGGTTCTACGGGGATTTCCTCGAGGAGCGCATCTTCCGCCCGCTCGGCATGACCTCCACCCGCATCATCAGCGAGGAGGACATCGTTCCTCATCGCGTCGCGGGATACCGCATCGTGGATGGCCGGCTGAAAAATCAGGAGTGGATCGCCCCGTCGCTCAATACGACGGCGGACGGCGGTCTCTACGTCAATGTGCCGGACCTGGCCAAATGGGACGCCGCGCTGTACGGCGAGCGCATTCTGCCGCAGTCGGCCCTGCGGCAGATGTGGACGCCGGTGCGGCTCAATTCCGGCGCGAATTACCCTTACGGCTTCGGCTGGGATGTCGGCGAGGAGGATGGTCACCCGCTGATTTCGCACACCGGCAGCAACCAGGGTTTCGCGATCAGCATCTCACGCTACGTGCGCGACCGTCTGACCGTCATCGTCCTGACCAATCTCGACTCCACCCACTCGGTAACCGACGGGATCGCCCGGCGCGTGGCGCCGCTCTACTTCGACGCCGCGCGCGCACCGCGGAAATCCGGTAAGGTTGCCCAACCATGACCGCCCGGACCAAAAAAGGCGCTCGCCGGCCGCCGTCGCGAAAGCCGGTGCTCGCGGTCGATGTCGGCGGCACCCACGTCAAGATACGTGTCTCGGGCCGGCGCGAGACCCGCGAATTCGAATCCGGCCCCAAGCTCGGGCCACGCGACATGGTTGCGCACATCCATGAGCTGACCGGCGATTGGATCTATGACGCCGTCTCGATGGGATACCCGGGCGTGGTCGTGCACGGCGTGATCATGTCCGAGCCGCACAATCTCGCCTCCGGATGGGTCGGCTTCGATTTCCGCAAGGCCTTCGGCCGGCCGATACGCATCGTCAACGATGCGGCCATGCAGGCCATCGGCAGCTACGAGGGCGGCCGCATGCTGTTCCTCGGGCTGGGAACGGGCCTGGGGTCCTGCCTGATCGTCGACGGGATCGTCGCGCCCATGGAGCTCGCGCATCTGTCCTTCAAGAAGGGGAAGAGCTACGAGGCCTATGTCGGTATGGAGGGCCTGCGCCGGCTCGGCGCCAAGAAGTGGCGCCGGGAGGTGTCCGACGTCATCGAGAGACTGAGCTCCGCGCTGGAAGTCGACTACGTGGTGCTCGGCGGCGGCAACGCGCGCAGGCTCAAGCGCCTGCCGAAGAACGCCCGCCTCGGCAGCAACGAGTTCGCCTTCACGGGCGGCTTTCGGATCTGGCGCGACGTGCCGCAGGTCGCCGCGAGACGCTCGAAGCGCATTCTGGCGATCTGGTAGGGACGCGTGAGGTGCGCGTCTTGCTCGTGGAAGACGATGCGATGATTGCCGAGGGGCTGCAGACCGCCCTTCGACAACAGACTTTCGCCGTCGATCGGGTGAGCGACGGGAACGAGGCCGACGCCGCGCTGCATTCGGGCGAATTCGACCTCGTGTTGCTGGATCTCGGGCTTCCCGGCCGCGGCGGCCTCGAGGTGCTGCGCGCGATGCGCCGGCGCGGCGACCCGACTCCGGTCATCATCGTCACCGCGCGCGACGAGGTCGAGACGCGGGTGGCAGGCCTCGATTCCGGCGCCGATGATTTCGTGGTCAAGCCGTTCGATCTGGACGAGGTCATGGCGCGCATCCGCTCGGTCCTGCGCCGTGCCGCGGGACGCGGGGATCCGGTCATTCAACACGGCGCCATCCGCCTGGATCCGGTCGGGCGCACCGTCGAGCTGCGCGGCGCGCCCGTCAGCCTGTCGCGGCACGAGTACGCGGTGCTCGAGGCGCTGTTGCAGCGTCCGGGCGCGATCCTCTCGCGCGCCCGGCTCGAGGACCGTCTGTACGGCTGGGACGAGCAGATCGGCAGCAACGCGGTGGAGGTCTATATTCACGGACTGCGGCGCAAGCTCGGCAACGATGCGATCCGCACCGTGCGGGGCGTCGGATATTTCGTGCCGAAGTCATGAGCTCGATCCGCGGCCGGCTGCTCGTCGCGCTGACTCTGCTGGTGGTGGTCGCGTCCGCGCTCGCGGCGGGTGTAACCTACCGGCGCGTGCTGAGCGAGACCTCGTCGCTGTTCGACTACCAGCTGCGGCAGATGGCGCTCTCGCTCGTCGGCCAGATCTCGCTCGCGCCCCGCATCGAGGTGCCGCGCAATCAAAGCGATGTCGATTTCGTGGTCCAGATCTGGGATCCGTTCGGTGCGCGCGTCTACCTCTCGCGGCCCGGTCTTCCGTGGATCAATCAGGCGGTGCTGGGCTTTGCCGACGTGCGCCTGCAGGGCCGCACGTGGCGCACCTACGGCCTGCAGACGGGCGACGGGGTGATCCAGATTGCGCAGCCCGCCTTCGTGCGCGAGCAGCTGGCACGCGCCGCCGCGCTTCGGGTCGCGGTGCCGATCATGCTGTTGTTGCCGGTGATGGTCCTCTGCCTTGCCTGGATCGTTCGCCGCAGCCTGAAGCCGTTGTCGCACGTCACCGCGGACATCCAGCGGCGCGACGCGCGGAGCCTCGCGCCGCTGCCCTCGAGCCGCCTGCCCGGCGAGCTCCGGCCGCTGGTCGATGAGCTCAACCGGCTCCTCGATCGGCTGCAGGAATCATTCGCCGCGCAGCGGGCGTTCATCGCCGACGCCGCGCACGAGCTGCGCTCGCCGCTCACGGCGCTGCGCCTGCAGCTGCAATTGTTCGATCGCGCGCCGGACGACGCGGCGCGCTCGATCGCGCGCGTGGGGCTCGGCGGCGCCGTGGAGCGCTCCATCCACCTGGTCGAGCAGCTGCTCACGCTCGCGCGCAGCGAGCCGCAGGAGCTCGCGCCCTCCGCGCAGAACGTCGATCTGCGGTCGATCGCGGCACAAGCCATCGCCGACACGCATCCCCTCGCGTCTGCACGCTCGATCGAGCTGTCGTTGGACGGCGAAAGTCCGGCGTTCATCCGCGGCGACGCCGACGCGCTGCGCGCCCTGGTGCGGAACCTGGTCGACAACGCCGTGCGCTATTCGCCGCCCGGCGGATCCGTGCGGGTGCGCTGCGAGGCACAGGCCGGCCGCGTGCGCCTGCGGGTGACCGATTCGGGGCCCGGCATTCCGCCGGCCGATCGTGCGCGGGTATTCGATCGGTTCCATCGTCAACCCGGGCGCCAGGAGCTCGGCACCGGCCTCGGTCTTGCCATCGTCAAGGCCGTTGCGGCGCGACATGGGGCCGCCGTCAACCTCGGCGATGCCCCGGGCGGCGGCCTCGAGGTCCAGGTGGATTTCCCTACGTAGCGCCTGCCGGGATTTAAGACTGCCTTAAGCCGGCCGTGAGACCTTGTACTCAGCCACAAATCGCTGAGGAGTTTTCCCATGCAGATCCCCAACCGAACGCTCGCCCTCTCCGTCGTGGGCTTGCTCGCCATCGGGACGGCCGCGGGCGCGGCCGCGCCTTCGTTGCTTCACGCGCACGCCGCCATGGTCGCCGACACCGCCGCCACGGATTCGGCCGCCGCAACCCCGGCGCCCGCGGCGCCCTTCCAGTCCGTACCGCTCGGAACCGCGCCGAACTATCGCGCCATCGTCAAGCGCAACGAGGCGGCCGTGGTCGGCATCACCACCGAGGGGCCGATGCCCACGTCGGACACCGGGCAGGTCTCGCCGTTCGGCGATGACGACGACAATCCGCTCGCGCAGTTCTTCCGTAGCCTGCCGCAGCAGCCCCGGCACCGCGGTACGATGCATGCGCAGGGATCCGGATTCATCGTGTCCGCGGATGGCATCGTGTTGACCAATGCGCACGTCGTCAACGGCGCCAAGGAGGTCATGGTCAAGCTCGCCAACCATCGCGAGTACAGGGCGAAGGTCCTGGGAGCGGACAAGACCAGCGACATCGCCGTGCTCAAGATCGACGCGCACGACCTCCCGACCGTCCACGTCGGGAATTCCGATCGGCTGAGCGTCGGCGATTACGTGCTCGCGATCGGCGAGCCGTTCGGCCTCGAGGAGACCGCGACTGCCGGCATCGTCAGCGCGACGGGCCGCTCGCTCCCGGGAGACGGCTATGTACCCTTCATCCAGACCGACGCCGCGGTGAATCCCGGCAATTCCGGCGGACCGCTGTTCGATTCGGACGGGTCCGTGGTCGGGATCAACGCCCAGATCTACACCAACTCGGGCGGCTACCAAGGCGTCTCCTTCGCGATCCCCATCAACCTCGCGATGCAGGTGAAGGACCAGATCGTCAAGACCGGCAAGGCGACCCATGCGCGCCTCGGCGTCGAGGTGCAGACGCTCACGCAATCGCTGGCCGATTCGTTCAAGATCCAGGCGCCGAACGGCGCGCTGGTCGCGAAGGTGGAGCCCGGCAGCCCTGCCGCCAAGGCCGGGATCAAGGCGGGCGACGTCATTCTCAAGATGAACGGAAATGCGGTCCTCGATGCGGGCCAGCTGTCCGCCGCGGTCGGAACCACGGCGCCCGGCAACAAGGTGCAGCTCGAGATCTGGCGCAACGGCAGGTCCATGACGATCGACGCCACGGTCGACACCACGGGCGGCGGGGTCGAGACGGCCGACAACGGCAACGCGGCGGCGCCCCAGGCACGTCTCGGACTCGCGGTCCGCCCGCTGAGCCCGGATGAGAAGCGCCAATCGGGCATCTCCTCGGGCCTCGTGGTCGAGGACGCGCAGGGACATGCCGCGGATGCCGGCATTCAGCCGGGCGATGTGGTGTTGTCGGTGGATGGCACGGCCGTCGAAAGCGTCGGCCAGCTGCGCAAGCTCGTTCAAGAGCACGACAAGCAGGTCGCCCTGCTCATCCAACGCGGCGAGAATCGGCTGTTCGTGCCCGTGACGCTCGGCTGATCGCGCCACGTGTAGTACTGTGCGCGCCAGGGAGGCGCGCACCATGATTCCACCGTCCGACTTCGATCACGCCCTCGAGCTGAGCCCGCGGCGCCATTCGACCGCCGCGACCACCCACGGCGGGTTGGTCGAGGAGCAGCTCGAGCACTTCGGCATCGAGCCTGATTCCGCGCACGGCCGCGCGCTCGCGCGCCTGGTGGGGGCCCTGGGGACCGCCAACGGCGCGGCGCACGAGGTGTGGGCGCTGACCACCCGCGAGCTCGCGAGGCTCGACCGCAGCGACCGCATCGCCTGGTTCAACGCCAAGCGCTTCGCCTGCTTTCAGCTCGCCAAGGTGCTCGACACGCTGCAGAACCCGCTGCGCGCGACCTACCAGTCCCTCATGGACGATACCGGCACGGCCGGGGTCAAGGGGCCCTATCCCCTCTTCGACAACGTGACCGCGCTCTTCAGCGCGACACCCGTCATCACGCGCACGGCAACCTATGTATATGCCTGCGCCGAGTGGGTCGAGGACGCCTTTCAGGGAAAGGAGCTGCTGCACGAGATCTACTCGCGCCTCCTGAATCCCACCTCGATCTGCCTCGCGAATCACATCGTCGACCTCGAGGCCGGTCCGGAGGCCTCCGATTACTTCGCCTGGAACTTCAACTCGGGCATGGCGGCGATCGACGCGACGCTCGCGAACCTGATCGGCAACCAGGACATCGTGCTCGCGAGCCGCAACGTCTACGGGGGCACGTACCAGCTGCTGCACGACTGGTATGGAAAGCGCAGCAATCTCAACGTCGCGGTCGAATGGTTCGACGGAGAGGATGCCGCGAGCTTCACCGCGCGCCTTGGCGAGGTGGAGCACAAGCATCGGGAGCGCCGCGCCGAGGGACGCCAGGTGTTCGTGTACCTGGAGTCGCCCTGCAATCCGCACGGCTACGTGCTCGACGTTCCGGGAATCTGCCGCGCGGCCCACGCCAAGGGCCTGACGGTGATCTGCGATGCGACCATCGCGACGCCGTTCCTGCAGGCAACCCTGCGCCGCAAGGACCGTTCGGAGCTGCCGGACTTCGTGATCCACTCCTACACCAAGGACCTCTCCGGCTCGGGCAATACCACGGCGGGCGTGGTCATCGGCAAGGCCGAGCGCATGTTCCTCCCCAAGGGCGCGGCGGTCCGTGCAGCGGGGCACGACGGCGTCACGCGCGAGTTCCGTTGGGACGAGACCATGTTCTGGAACGTGTACTACATCAAGGGCGCGTTCCTGGACTCCGACAAGGCATTCGAGGTGCTGAGCGGCATGCGCACCGCCGAGCTTCGGCTGCTGGCGAAGTGCATCAACACCATCGTGCTGGCGCGCTGCCTGGCGTTGAACCCCATGATCAACGTGCACTGCGCGGCCGTGTCCGGCGACCGCAATTTCGATCTCACGGCGCGCCTGATGAAGGTGGGGCTGCCGGCGCCGCTCTTCACCGTCGATTTCGAGGGCACGCGCTCCCATCCGCTCAAGCTCCCGCGCGAGCGCCTCAAGCGCCTGTTCGACAGCCTGGAGCCGGCCTTCGGCCTGCAGGTCAGCCTGGGGCAGATCAACACCGTGGTGCTCTGCCCGGCCCTGACCAGCCACTCCGAGCTCGGTCCCCAGGCGCTCGCCGATGCGGGGATCTCCGAGAGCACCATCCGCATCTCGGTGGGCGACGAGGACCCCCGCTACCTGCTCGATCACCTGTCGCGAGCCGCGCACCTCGCCGCCGCCGACGTGGCGCCGGAGTTCGTCGCGGGGTTCGCCGACGCCGGCAAGATCGGCGAGATCTACGCCGAGGTCTACATCGAGGTCCACCGGCGCTGGGTTCAGGCCAAGCGCGACGGCTGGAGTCCTGGCATACTGAGGACATGAGCCTACTCACGCCCCGAGGCGCGCGGATTAGCGGCCCGGCTTTCGCTGAAAGCCGGGGTCGACGGTCCGCGTACGAACCGAAGGTTGTGAGGTGTGCAATCCATGTCTTCAGAATCGATATCCCTATGGCGTCTCAGGGTCCTCGCCGACGCTGATCCCTGCGCGCTCGCGCGAATTTTCGAGCGCTTCCAGAATCTGAACGTGCTGCCCCGGCGGATCGTCGCCGAATACGGCACCAACTCGACCGTGCACGTCCAGGTCGACGTGAGCGGCATGCCCGAGGCGCAGCTGCGCAACATCACCTCCAAGATCGCCGAGGCGCCCGGCATCGTGAACGCCTACTTCCACGCGCTATAAGGCCGAAGATCACGCTTTGTGATACAAAGTACCCTATGGCTGCAACGCTACGCCTGCCGCGGCTGATTCAGCGGCGCCTCGAGAGCTCCGCGGCGACGCTGTTCGCCGCGGATCAGGAGCGCCGCGTCGACTTCACCCGGCCTCCCGGCGAGGCCGCCCTGGCCGCGGCCGACTCCGTCTCGTGGCGCGTATTCAAGAATCCCATCTCGCTGTTCATGGGCGGCGTCGCGGCGGTGGTTCTCGAGCTGGCGGAACCGCGCGTATGCGCCGCCATCTGGGGACAATCGACCTTCAAGCGGGATCCGCTCCGTCGCCTGCGCCGCACCGGGCTCGCGGCCATGGTGACGGTGTACGGCGCACGCAGCGTCTCCGAGCCCCTGATCGCGCGGGTCACCCGGATGCACGAGCGGATCGCGGGCATCACGGAGCGCGGCGTCCCCTACTCCGCCACGGATCCCGAGCTCGTGACGTGGGTGCACGCGACCGCCGCCTACGGTTTCGTCGAGGCCTATCATCGGTTCGTCTCACCCTTGAGCGTGCACGACGTCGACCGGTATTTCGGGGAGGGGGTGCCGGCGGCACGCCTGTACGGGAGCCCGGACCCGCCGCAATCCGCCGCGAAGATACGCCGGCTTTTCGAGAGCGCGCGAACCATGCTCGCGCCGTCACCGTTCATCCCCGCGTTCCTTCGCATGATGAGCGAGACCGCGGCGTTCCCGGTGCCCATGCTCGGGCTGCAGGGTCTCCTGGTGCGAGCCTCGCTGGAGCTCCTGCCCGAAACCATCCGTCGACGGCTGAGGCTCGACGATCGGCTCGAGCTGCGCCGGCACGAGCGCTGGGCCGTGACGGCCGCGGCCAGGGCGGCCGACCGGATCGTCCTCATGCAGAGTCCCGCGGTGCAATCCTGCCTCCGGCTCGGATTGCCGGCACGCCATCTCTACGACTGAGCGGCGGCGCGCGCGGGGCAACGCGGCAGAGCGCTCACGCCGCGAGCCAAGGACTGTCCTGTCGCACCTCGATCAGCGTCGGGCGATCCGCCGCGAGCGCGGTGCGCACGGCTCGAGCCAGGTGCTCGGCGCTCGCGGCGCGCACGGCGTGACAGCCGAGGCTTTCCGCGAGGCGCAGGAAATCCGGGCTCTGCGGCTCGACGCCGATGCGCGGAATCCGCCGGCTGTCCATCTGATCGACGATCTCCTTCAGCGCGTCGTTGTTCCAGACGATGACCGGAAGCGCGATGCGCTCTTCCGCGGCGGTGGCCAGCTCGTTGACGGTGAACATGATCCCGCCGTCGCCCGCGACCACGATCACCGGCCGCTCCGGCGCGCCGATCTTGGCGCCGATCCCGAGCGGCAGCGCGACGCCGAGCGCGCAGTACGTGCCGGAGTAGTACCAGCAGCGCTCCATTTCCATCGGCATGGCGAAACTGCCGCTATATACGATCTGGGACGCATCGCCCATGACGATGGTGTTCGCGGGAAGCGCCCGGCGCAGTATCCCCCAGACGCGGGCATGCAGCTTCTCCAGGTCGGTCATCTTCGCGGCGTTGCGCTCGAGAATCCGCCGGGCCCGCGACTCGCCCTCCGCACGCTGCGCCTTGGGCTCGCGGCTCGCGAGCGCGGCCGCCAGTGCGCGCAGCGCGGCGCGCGCATCGGCCTGAATCGGCACCGCGGCGGCGTAGACGGAGGTCAGCTCCTCCGGATCGATGTCGATGCGGATGATGTCTCCGGCGATCTCGAGCTTCGGCAGGAAGTGATCGCCCATGCCGACTTCGGAGCCGACCAACAACACCACGTCGGCGTCGGCGAGCGCTTCCCGGCTCGGGTCCTGCAGCACGGAGCATCCCAGCGAGAGCGGATGCGATTCCGGCACGATCCCCTTGCCGGCATTGGTGGATAGAACCGGCGCGCCGATCCGCTCCGCGATTTCCACGAGCGCCTGACCCGCGCCGACCGCTCCGCCGCCGACGAAGATCAACGGCCGCTCCGCCCGCGCGAGCCGATCGGCGGCCTCCTCGATCGATTCGGGATCCGGCATCGGCAAGGACGGCGAGCGGCGCGGTTGCCAGTCGGCCTCGACGATCTCGGGCAGCAGGTCCCGCGGCAACGACAGATGCACCGGACGCGGCCGCCGGCCGCGGAACACCGCGTAGGCGCGTGCAATGAATTCCGGCAGCTCCTCCGGATATCGGACCATGGCGCTGAAGGCGGTGAATCCGGCGGTGACGGCGGACTGGTCATTGAGCTCGTGGATCGCTCCCCAACCCTTGCCGTGGGTGCGCGTGGCCGCCGCGCCCGACAGGACCAGCATCGGTTGCGAGTCGCAATAGGCCTGCGCAATCCCGGTCGCCGCGTTGGTGACGCCGGGACCCGCGATGATGGTGCAGACGCCGGGCTTGCCGGTCGCGCGCGCGTAACCGTCGGCCATGAGGCTCGCGCCCTGCTCGTTGCGACACTGCACGTGACGGATCCCGGCGCGCCCGATGCCGCGGTACAGCTCGACGGTCATCGTCCCCGCCATGCCGAACACGGTGTCCACCTCGTAGGCCGACAACAATTTCATCACGGCCTCGCCGCAGGTCATGGGATTCGCGGGCATCGTCTGGGTTCCTGGGTTCGCAGCTGAAGGGGCGCTCCCCGGCGCACGACGAGCAGCACCTCGTCGACGCCGTCCGTGCCTATGAGGCCGATGCTGAGCCGCAGCGGCTTCTGCAGGCGCAGCGAGACATGAGCGAACGCGCGGTTGTACCACCACATCGCGCGCTCCCGCTGGTTGACCAACCACCAGATGCCGAGATCCAGCAGCCTCGAGGAGCGCGGCTGCATGCCGAACACCGCGCTGCGCTCGATCTCGAGCCCATGCTGCGCCAGCCGGTCGAGCAATTGCTCGGGCTCATAGCGTCGCTTGTGGCCGACGAACTCGTCGAAGTTGGTCCAGCGCGCCTGGTGCAGCGGCGTCGACAGGAGGATCGTCCCGCCGGCGCGCGTGACTCGCGCCAGCTCCTCGAGCGCGCGCGCGTCATCATCCACGTGCTCGATGATGTCCAACGCGCAGACCAGGTCGAACGACTGGTCGGCGAACGGCATCGCCGTGATCTGACCCTGCACCACTTGCGCGCCGCGCGACCGCAACGGCGCCAGGGCCGAGGTGCTGATATCGAGGAACTGGGTGCCGCCGATCGGCAGGCGCGGACGCAGCCCGGGCGCAACCTCCAGCCGGCGCTCGTTGCCCGACAGCAGCGACTCGACCAGCGGCCAGGTGTTGAATCGCTGCGGTTCGACCAGGTCCGCGCCGCGCCAGAAGAGATCGTAGAAACGCCGGTTCGTTTCCAGCAGTTCGCGCTCGCTGCTCGGCGGCGGATTGGATTTCTTCATGGTCGCGTACGCCTGAGGCGGGGCTGCGGCCGCCGAGGCAGTCCCGCATTGGAAACGAGCGGCGGGCCATCGCCCCCGCCGAGTATACAGTCCCTCCCGGGCCGGCGCCGCCGGACGGTATCATTGGGGCATCGCCAACACATGGGCCCGCCCCGACCCCCACACATGACACTCGACACCGACCGCCTCCGCCGCGCCATCACCGATGCCTGGGACGGCTCGATCGTGAGCCAGCTCGAGGCTTACATCCGCATCCCCAACAAATCACCGCACTTCGATCCGGACTGGGAATCTCACGGATACATGGATGCGGCCGTTCGGCTCCTGGCCGGCTGGGCGCGCGCCCAGCCCATTGCAGGGCTGACGGTCGAGCTGCGCACGATCCCCGGCCGGACGCCGCTGATTCTGGTGGAGGTGCCGGGCGAGGCTCCCGGAACGGTGCTCTGCTACGGCCACCTCGACAAGCAGCCCGAGTTCTCCGGCTGGGCGGAAGGTCTCGGCCCGTGGGTTCCGGTGATTCGCGGGGAGCGTCTGTACGGACGGGGCGGTGCGGACGACGGCTACGCTCTGTTCAGCGCCCTGTCCGCGATCGCGGCGCTCAAGGCGCAGCGCATTCCGCTGCCGCGCTGCGTGATCCTGATCGAGGCCTGCGAGGAGAGCGGCAGCGTCGATCTGCCGGCCCACCTCGCCGCCATCGGCAACCGGCTCGGCGATCCGTCGCTCATCGTCTGCCTCGACGCGGAGTCCGGCGATTACGATCGGCTCTGGTGCACGACGTCGTTGCGCGGCAATCTCACCGGCCAGCTGCGAGTTCGCGTGCTGACGGAAGGTGTTCATTCCGGCATGGCCACCGGAATCGCGCCGACGCCCTTCCGGATTCTCGAGCAGCTGCTCGCGCGAATCGAGGACCCGGCGACCGGACGAATCCTGATCGACTCTTTGAACGTGCCACTTCCGGACGATCGCAGGCGGCAGATCGCCGCCACCGCGCAGCTGCTCGGCGAGGCATTCGCCGCCAAGATCCCTTGGGCGCCCGGAGCGCGGGCGCTGAGCGCCGATCCGGCCGAGCTCATCGCCGCGAACACCTGGGCGCCGAGCCTCGCCGTGACCGGGGCGGACGGCCTGCCCGCGATCGGCGATGCCGGCAACGTCCTGCTGCCGCAGATCAGCCTGAAGCTCTCGGTGCGCCTGCCGCCGAGCTGCGATGCCGCGGCCGCGCAGCGCGCGATGAAGCAGACGCTCGAGCGCAACCCGCCGTACGGCGCTCAAGTGTCGTTCCTGGCCGATGAGCCGGCGGATGGCTGGAACGCCCCGAGCTTCGCGCCCTGGCTCGAGCAGGCGATGGCCGCAGCATCCCACTCGGTGTTCGGCCAAGGGCTGGGATACATGGGCTGCGGCGGCACGATCCCGTTCATGGGCATGCTGGGCCGTCAGTTTCCCGAGGCGCAGTTCTTCATCACGGGTGTGCTCGGACCGCATTCCAATGCTCACGGGCCGAACGAGTTCCTGGATCTCCCGTACGTGAAGAAGCTGACGATGTGCGTGGCGATGGTGCTGGCAGCGGCGCCCGCCTGACCCCGAGGCCGCGGGACCGGGCGTCATGCGCCGCCGGCCCCGCGGAATTCCCGGCGCTACTTGCCGCCAATCAGGCTGCGGATCTGCGCGACGGCGTAGTCCACCTTGATGTCCAGATATTTCTTGCCGAGCTCCGGGCTGGAACGGCGGGCATCTCCCTCGATGCCGTTGTGCGGCACATTCGGACCCTCTTGCGGCTTGCCGTTGACGACGAGCGCGCCCACGGCGGTCTCGAGCAAGGACTTGCGCACCCAGGTCCCGTCCTTGTCGAGGTACATCATCTCGGAGGTGTCGGAGATGCCGCCATGCAAGTCGGGCGGCAGCCCCTTCTCGGCCATGTACGCCTCGAACGCATCGCCGGCCGCCGTGTAGACCCGGTCGCAGTAGTACACGTGAATACCCTTCGGGGAGTATTGATCGTTCAGCTTTCTGGCGACACCCTGATAGACCTTGGGCTGACCGCCGCCGTGGTCGCCCATGATGATCACGTTCTTGAATCCGGTGACGATGGCCTGCTCGCTCAGCCGCTCGAGGATGGCGCCCAACAGCTCATCGGTGATGCCGATGGTGCCGGGCAGCTCCGCGCTCGCCTGGTTCGGCGTGTACGGAAGCACCGGCAGGAAAATCGCGTTGCCGAGCTTTTCCGCGATCGCCTTGACGGTGGCGTAGGCGATCAGGTTGTGGCCGCCGTTGGCATTCTGCGGTCCCCGTTGTTCCACGCCGCCGGTGTAGATCAAAGCGGTGGTCCGGCCCGCGGCCAGTGCATCCTTGACTTCCACCCAGGTCATCCTCTCGAACTCCACGGCGCGCTCGCCGGCGGCGTGCGCCGCCGGTGCCGGCATCGATGCCCCGGTCATGATCATCCCCATCATCGCGCCGACGACAAGATTGCGCATTCGCTCTCCCCGTGTGAGTGTATGAATCGTGCTCGCGAATACTACAAGCAGGTCATGCATGATGAAAGCCGATGAAAACGGTTGAGAACGGCCGGCGCTCCTCGCGCACACCTCGCAGCGGGAGCCGGGAGTCGGGCCGGCAGACGCGGCAGGAAATCCTGCGGGCGGCGAAACACGTGCTGGCCACCCATGGCCATGCGCGCTTCACGCTGCGGCGGGTGGCCAAGGAGGCGGACCTGACGGTGGGCAACCTCGCCTATCACTACCGCTCGAAGCGCGAGCTCATTCGGGCGCTCATCGCGCTGCTCATAGCGGACTACCGCCGCGAGGAGGAAATGCGGTTGCGCGGCGCGCCGAGGCGCTCTTCCAGGGCTTTCGGAGCGCTTCTGGCGTGGCTGATGCAGGATTCCGTGTCCCCTGAGACCAGCCGGCTGTTCCGCGAGCTATGGACCATGGCCCTGCACGATACGTTCATCGCCAAGGCCATCGATGGCTTCTACACGGAGGTCAACGAGACGGTGACGGAGGTCGTGCGCCAGCACTTTCCCAATCTGCGCCCCTCCGCGGCGCGCGAGATCGTACAGCTGATCGGAATCATCAGCGAAGGGTCCAACGTGATGTACGCCACCGCGCGCAAGCCGACCGCGCCCTTCCAGCGCGTCTGCCGGCTGGCATGCTCGCTGCTCGTCCGGGCCGCTCAGAATGCGGCCCGGACGCCGAAGCGCTCAGATCGCTTTCGGCCGCGGGCGGGGATGGCTCTCGAGCGGGCCGGAGCCTAGATCGCCGCGCGCGCCGGCGATGACCTCGAGGAACAACGTGAACAGCTCTGCCTGCGAGTTGATGCCGAGCTTCGAATAGATGTGCTTGCGGTGCACCTTCACCGTGCTCGCGGCGATTTTGAGACGCCGTGCGACCAGGCCGACCGACTTGCCCTGCAGAAGCTCCTGTAAAATCTGGAACTCACGCTCCGTCAGCACCGAGCGCCCGAAGTTCATGCGGGCCTGCGCGATGTGCCGGTGATGAGCCTCGTCCGGATCGGGGTCTGCCCCCGCGCCTCCCGGCGCCAGGTCGCGCCAGGTGCTCGACAATGCCGCATTCACCAGGGGCGCAATCACCCTTGCCGCCTCCAGCTCGGCGCGCGAGAAGCGCTCCTTGCCGACTGCGCGGCTCAACGAGAGGCTGAGATGTCCGCCGAGACCGTCGTCGGTACGGAAGCACAGCTCGTTCTCGCTGCCGGCGCGATGCCTGTCGTCCATGCGGCCGTGGAGCAGGCGGGGCGAGGCGCCGCGCGGATAGTGCAGCACGACGAACGCGTCGACGCGCAGACGCGCGGCGATCTCCTCGGCGAATTCGATCATCCGCGCGGCGGTGAAGCTCGTGCCGCACACCCGTGCGAGCATTCGGTACCAGTCCGGGGATGCAAGCGCATCCCCGGAGAGGTACTTCTCGCCCCGCTGACTCTTTGCTCTGAGCGCAGTCACTTGCCCCGAGGCCCGTCCGCCCCCCGCCCGGTCAGAACCGCTGCCCCACCTGAATGCCTATCAGGCGCGGCGGAGCCACGACTTCATAGATCGCCACGGGCCCGCACTCGGCCGTTCCGCAGTTCGCGTACCGGTACAGGCTGGCACGGCGATCGAAGGCGTTCTTCACCAGGAGCTCCACGGAGAGGCGGTCCTTCTCGACGCCGAAGAACATGTTGGTGAGCGCATAGGCCGGCTGCATCCCCAGGACGTTGGTATCGGCCGTGCGCAATTGCGGCGAGACCGCGGTTTGATAGACCAGGTCCGAAGCCACGTGCGCCTGCCAGTCCCCCAACGGGAAGACGTAGCGGCCGCCGACGCTCGACTTGAATTTCGGCGTGCCGGGGAGCCGCGTTCCTTCCGCCGCCAGCGGCGTGAAGGGTGCCTGACCCGGGACCAGGCAGGGATTGGAGGTGATGGGCTTGCCGTCGGAACCGAGCGCACCGCAATAGTTCTCGGTCAGGAAGGCGTCCGAGTAGGTCACGGACGCCCGCAAGGTAAGGTCGTGGGTCGCGGCCCAGTCCAGGCTCAGGTCGCTGCCCTTGACCGCGGCGTTGCCGGCGTTGGCGATCGCGGGGATGCCGAACTGTCCCTTGAAGGTGAACTGGAAGTCGGTCCATTGCTCGTAGTAGATCGACCCGTTGAATCGCAGCGTGTTGTCGAACCACGTGGACTTCCAACCCACCTCGTAGTTTTTCAAAAAATCCGATGTATACGGAGGCGCGTTATTGGTTCGATTCACGCCGCCCGGCCGGAACCCCTTGGAATACGTCGCGTAGACCATGTCCTGGTCGGTGATCTTGTACGAGACGTTGACCTTGGGCGTCCAGCCGGTGCCGGACGTGCTGGTGCGTATGTCCTCGCACGGCGCGCTGCCGTTCCACACGTTGGTGGTGAAACAGGTCTGCTCGCCGCTGATGCCGCCCGGTCCGGGAGGCCCCCCTGGATAGATCGGCGGCGGCGGCGCCGTGGCGAACGCGTTGATCCCGAAGCCGTAGAAGCCCTCGAGCGAGTTGTCGAACTTGAACCGGCGCAAGCCGCCGAGCACCGAGAGCTTCGAGGTGATGTCCCAGGTCACCTCGCCGAAAATGGCGCTGTCACGGTTCACGCGCTGCTCATCGAGCAGGTACTCCGTGCCCGCATAGCCGTCGGGCGGATGGGGATATCCCACTTCGTACTGCGGCCGGTCGTTCATCGGCGTCGCGATATTGTTGAAGATGTCCTCCAACTGCCGTGACTGGTAGAGGCCCGCCACGAACCGCACCGGCAGCTCCTTCGGCGAGGCGACGCGCAGCTCGTTGCTGTACTGCTGATACCTGTTCTGCGGGAAGTTCACGAAGCCGTAGTCCGCCGGCCAATACTTCGTGTATTGCTGATACGCGAACTCGTAATCGGCATAGTCCGACGCTCCGTTCGTCTCGCGCTTGAGGAACGCGCCGGCATAGGTGACGTCGAAGTTGCCGATCTTGCCCGCCACGGTCAGCGCGGCATCGATCCAGCCGTCGTTGTCGAAATTGCGGGCGAACTGGCGCGCGTTGAGGTCGGGACTGAAGGCCGGACCGATGTTGGTGGCGCCCCAGTATTCCTGCGCGAAAATGCCGCTCGACTGGGTCTCCTGCCCCATCACGGTCGGCGTGACGGACCAGTTGTCGTTTAGGTCGATCTTGAGCGCCATGCGGCCGCCGTAGGTGTCGACGGGGTTGAAGTGCTTCTCGACGAACGGGGCGTTGTTGAAGGTGTGCCCGTTCGACGTGACCTGCCCATAGACGTTGTCGATGTAGCCCGAGTCGTGCTCGTACCAGCCCACCAACCGCGCCGCGATGTTCGGCGCGAGAGGCATGTTGACGAAGCCCTCGACGATGCCTCCGGCGGTGCCGTTCTTGATGGTGTTGCCCTGCAGGTCGTAGCCGGCGGAGAATCCGGTCGGATCGGGCTTGTTGGTCACGATCTTGATCGTGCCGGACTCGGAGCTTGCGCCATACAACGTGCCCTGGGGTCCCGGCAGCACCTCGACGCGCGCGATGTCATAGACATGTACGTCGATGGCGCCTTCGATGGTCGTGATCGGCTGCTCGTCCAGGTATATGCCCACCGTCGGCAGCGAGCCGGATGAGTTTCCGCCGCTGCCGCTCGATATGCCGCGCATGTTGACGAGGGCGTGTCCCGGCTCGAATGACTGGAATGAGACCGTCGTCAGGGTCTGCGCGTAGTC
>DATAUO010000295.1:0-28278 GCA_036268215.1 Steroidobacteraceae bacterium | reverse complement strand
GGCTGGTCGGTCCCGCGCAAAGCCTCGCGAGCCTGGGGTCGGGCGGCGCGCCGACGCCGGCCGAAACGGCGCGGATCGAGCACGATTGGCGCCTCGCCGACATCCGGGCCGGACTGCCGCAGGTCTATGCCGCGACCCGCGAGGCCTTCGTCGCGCAGATGCTGAACCTCGACCTGCTCGACGCCATAAGCTTCGACAAGGGGTGCTACACGGGACAGGAGATCATCGCCCGGACGCAGCATCTCGGCCGCATCAAGCGGCGCATGTTCCGGCTGCAGCTGCCGCAAGGATCCTGGCAGGTGGGCCAGTCGGTGCAGCTGAAGAGCGGGCGTGCCGGCCGGCTGGTCGATGTCGCCGCGAGCGGATCGGGCGTCGAAGCACTGGCCGTTCTCGGCCTCCAAGCCGCACCCGCCGGCGCCTCGGCCGCCGGCGCCGCGGGCTCGGCATCGGAGTCGCGCGATGCGGCCGATGCGGCCGGCCAGGCGGCCTCGACGGTCGACGCCACGACGCTGTCGCTGCCCTACGAGGCTACGGCTCGCTAGCTGGGGTCGACGGACACCAAGACCCGATACGCCTCTCAGGCCCGCAGGCCCGCGCTGAGGTCGACGATCTCGATGTTGCCTGCATCGAGCGGCTCGCCCAGAAAGCCGCTGCCCACGTGGGCAAAGCGCGCCGCGCCGTCGGTCGCGAGCCAGGTCACGCGCCCGCGGGGAATCGCCGCGCCGCGTCCGGAGCGGTGCCCGGCGGGGCCGGCGACCGGCCGGCTCGCGGTTGCAGGGTCCAGACGCTCGCGCACCTCGGCCGCCGTGGTCTGCGCCGAGTCGACCACCCGGACGCCCGGCGGCAGCACTGCTCGAATCGCGCCGGCCAACGCCGGAAAGTGGGTGCAACCGAGCACCAGGGTGTCCGGCGGGTCGGCGGTGTCGAAGACCGGGTCCAGATAACGGTGCGCGACCGCCTCCGCGATCGGGCCCGAGGTCCAGCCCTCCTCGGCCATGGAAACGAACAGCGAGCACGCGCGCGCCGTCACCCGCACCGCCGCGTCCAGGCCGGCGATCGCCCGCTGGTACGCGCCGCCGCCGATGGTCGCCTCGGTGGCGATGACGGCCACATGGCGCGCGGCCGACGCCGCCACCGCGGCACGCGCGCCCGGCTCCACCACCCCGATGACGGGCAGCGCGGGATGATGCGTGCGCAGCGCGCTCAAGGCCGAAGCGGACGCGGTGTTGCAGGCGACCACGAGCCCGCGAATTCCCCGTTCCACCAGCAGCGACGCGCATTGCATGGAATACCGCACGACGGTGTCCGCGCTCTTGGTGCCATAAGGCAGGCGGGCGGTGTCGCCGAGATACACGAAATCCTCGCCGGGCATGGCATCGCGCAGCGCGCGCAACACCGTCAAGCCCCCGACCCCCGAATCGAACACGCCGATCGGCGCGCGCCTCGCCGTTGCGGGCTCTTCCATCAGGCCTCGGGACGCATGTGCGGAAACAGCAGCACGTCCCGGATGGAGGGCGAGTTCGTGTACAGCATGACCACGCGGTCGACGCCGAGCCCGAGCCCCGCCGTCGGCGGCAAGCCGTATTCCAGCGCCCGGACGTAATCCGCGTCGTAGTACATGGCTTCCTCGTCGCCCGCCTCCTTGCGCTGCACCTGGTCCTTGAAGCGCTGCGCCTGGTCCTCGGCATCGTTGAGCTCGGAGAACCCATTGGCGAGCTCGCGGCCTCCGACGAAGAATTCCCATCGGTCGGCTATGAACGGGTCCTGGTCGTTGCGGCGCGACAGCGGCGAGACCTCCGCCGGATAGGCGTAGGCAAAGGTCGGCTGCACCAGGGTGTGCTCGCCGGTCTTCTCGAAGATCTCGATCTGCAGCTTCCCCGCTCCGTCGCCGGGCTTGTACGGAATCCGCAGGCTGTCGCACACGCCGCGCAGATAGGCCACGTCGCGCAGCGAGCCCGCCGCGAGGCCCGAATTGTTGGCGAGGATGATCTCCTCGATGGTCCGGCGCGCGAAAGGACCTCCGAGATCGATCTCGGTGCCTTGGTAGTCGAGCCGGCGCGTCCCGAGCAGCGCATCCGCAAGACCCTGGAACAAGGATTCGATCATCTCCATGAGATCGCGGTAGTCCGCATACGCCTGGTAGAGCTCCAGCATGGTGAATTCGGGGTTGTGCTGCGTCGACACACCCTCATTGCGGAAATTGCGGTTGATCTCGTACACACGCTCGAAACCGCCCACCGTGAGGCGCTTCAGGTAGAGCTCGGGCGCGATGCGCATGTACATGTCGGCATCGAGCGCGTTGTGGTGCGTCTTGAACGGGCGCGCCGCCGCGCCGCCCGGAATCGGGTGCAGCATCGGCGTCTCCACCTCGAGAAAGCCGCGGGCATCCAGGAAGGCGCGCAGGTAGCGCACGATCGCGGTCCGCATGCGAAATGCGCGGCGGCTCTCCTCGTTCATGATCAGATCGACGTAGCGGCGGCGGTAGCGAAGCTCGGTGTCCGCGATGCCGTGCCACTTGTCGGGCAGCGGCCGCAGCGACTTGGTCAGGAGCACGAGGCGCTGCACCTTGACCGAGAGCTCGCCGGTCCGCGTGCGGAACAGGCTGCCCTGCGCACCGACCACGTCGCCGATGTCCCAGGTCTTGAAGTCGTCGTAAACCTCGCCGAGCGCGTCGCGCTGCAGGAACAGCTGGATCTCTCCGCTCGAATCCTCGATCTTGGCGAAGCTGGCCTTGCCCATGATGCGCTTGGCGCGCATCCGGCCCGCCATTTTCACCTGGACCGAAGCGGTCTCGAGCGCCTCGGCGCTCTTCTCGCCATAGGCCATGAGAATGTCGGCGGCCAGGGCATCGCGCCGGAAATCGTTCGGGAACGCAATTCCCCGCTCGCGCAGCCTCGCCAGCTTGGCGCGCCGCTCCGCGATCAGATGGTTCTCGTCTTCGTCGCTCATAGGCCCTGCTTCAAGCTGGCTTGCATGAACTCATCCAGCGCCCCGTCCAGCACGGCGGTGGTGTTGCCGATCTCGACGCCGGTGCGCAGGTCCTTGATGCGCGACTGATCGAGCACGTAGCTCCGGATCTGGTTGCCCCAGCTCACATCCGACTTCGAATCCTCGAGCACCTTGGCGGCGGCATTGCGCTTGTTGAACTCGAGCTCGTAGAGCTTGGCCTTCAACATCTTCATGGCCGTCGATCGGTTCTTGTGCTGGCTGCGCTCGCCCTGGCAGGCGACCACGATGCCGCTCGGGATGTGCGTGATGCGCACCGCCGACTCGGTCTTGTTCACGTGCTGCCCGCCGGCGCCGCTCGAGCGGTAGACATCGACGCGCAGATCCGCCGGGTTGACCTCGATATCGATGTCATCGTCGACTTCCGGCGATACGAACACCGAGGCGAAAGAGGTGTGCCGCCGGTTGCCGGAGTCGAACGGCGACTTGCGCACCAGCCGATGCACGCCGGTCTCGGTGCGCAGCCAGCCATAGGCATACGGTCCCGTCATGCTCACCGTCGCGCCCTTGATTCCCGCCACTTCGCCGTTGCTCTGGTCGATGATCTCGGTCTTGATGCCGTGCTGGTCGGCCCATTTCAGGTACATGCGCAGCAGCATGCCGGCCCAGTCCTGCGCCTCGGTGCCGCCGGCGCCGGCTTGGATGTCGAGAAAGGCGTTGTGGGAGTCCATCTCCCCGGGGAACATGCGCTGGAACTCCAGCTGCTCGACCTGCCCCGTGAGCCGGCCGACATCGCCCTCGACCTCGGCGATCGCGCCGGCGTCCGACTCCGCCGCCGCCAGATCGAGCAACTCGCCGGCATCCGCGAGCGAGGTCTTGAGACGATCGAGGCCGACCACGACCTCCTGCAGCTTGGCGCGCTCCTTGCCGAGCTCCTGCGCGCGGTCCGGCTTGTCCCAGATGCCCGGCTGCTCCAGCTCGCGCTCTACTTCCTGCAGCCGTTCGTGCTTGTTGTCGTAATCAAAGATACCTCCTCAGAGAGTCGGCGCGCTCCTCGAGATCTTTGATGGATCGTTTGATTTGATTGAGTTCCATGCGCGAATGCTAGCACAGCCTATCCCCTGCCGACTCCCATGCGCGCGAGCTCGGCGTGGCGGTCGACCCACTGATGCTCGAGCGCGCCCGCGACGTGCAGAACCAACCGCGCGGCCAGAATCCATGCTCCGATCGAGTGCAGGTCGACGAACAGGGTGTGCGCGGCCTTCTGCCGGGCATCGGGCAGCATCGAGATGGGCTAGCTCAAGGACCGCCTCATGGCCGGGAAGCGGTCATCCTCGGCCGAGCGGAAGGCGGCCGCAACCCCGGGGCCGCTCGGCTACAATGCCGCGGAAGGAGATGCGCACCGATGTTGATCCTGAAACCGAGCTGTGAGTGCTGCAACCGCGACTTGCCGCCGGATTCGCGCGACGCGTGGATCTGCAGTTTCGAGTGCACGTTTTGCACGGAATGCGTGGAGCGCGAGCTCGATCGCCTCTGCCCCAACTGCGGCGGCGAATTCGTTCGCCGGCCGATTCGGCCGGCCGCGGCCCTGCGCCAATACCCCGCCAGCCGCGACCGCGTGTTCAAGCCGCACGGTTGCGTCGTGTGAGGCCGTGCGCCCCTCCCTGAAGCGTCCCGGCTGGTGGGTTTCGGCGTCGCGCAATTACGCGGCGAGCTCCTTCCCGACCTACGATCAGCTCGGGCGGCAGCTCTACGCGGCGTTCACGGCGAAGTTCTGATGTCCAGGTGCCGGCAGTTGAGCTGCACGCGCTCGGTGCCGCGGTACTCGTTCACCTCGAGGCGGTAGAGGACCCGCACGCACGCGCCGCCACGGATGGCTTCGCTCTCGGACTCGCCTCCGAGATAGCCGAAGACGATCGCCTCGAGGGAGCCGCCGGGGGCGGACGAGGCACCGCCCGAAGCCGCGCCGAGCTGCAGCTTCAGATGCCGCTCGCCGACCAGCCGTGCATCGAGGATGCGAAAGTCGCCGTCGAACTGCGGCTCCGGAAACCCCTGGCCCCAGGGTCCGGCGCCGCGCAGCGTGCGCGCGGTATCGAGCGAGAGCTCTGCGGGGGCCAGCTCGCCGTCGGAATGCAGGATTCCCGCGAGGGCGCGACGGTCGGCGCGCGCGGCCACCTCTTGCGCGAATGCCTGGCGAAATGCCCCAAGGTTCGCCTCCTTGAGCGTCATGCCCGCCGCCATGGCGTGACCTCCGAATTTCTCGATGAGCCCCGGATGGCGGGCGGCGATGCTGTCGAGGGCATCGCGGATGTGCACCCCGGCGATCGAGCGCGCCGATCCGCGCAGGTCTCCGCTCTCGGCCCGCGCGAACGCGACGACCGGCCGGTGGAACCGGTCCTTGAGCCTTCCCGCGACGAGACCCACGACTCCTTGGTGCCAGCTCTCCTCGAAGAGGCACAGGCCGAGCGACTCCGCGCCCAGCGCGTCGACCCGAGCCGCCGCCGCGCTGTCGAGCGCCTCGAGCTGCATGCGCTGCTCGATCTCGCGGCGCTCCTCGTTGAGCTTCGTCAGAGTCTCTGCCAGGCGCGCGGCCTCGGCCGGATCGTCGGCGAGCAAGCAGGCGATTCCGACGCTCATGTCCGTGAGCCGGCCGGCGGCGTTGAGCCGCGGCCCGACGGAAAAGCCGAGATCGGATGCGGTGATCTGATCGAGGCGCCGTCCCGCGACCTCGAGCAAGGCGCGTATCCCGGGGATGCAGCGGCCGGCGCGAATTCGTCTCAATCCTTGCTCGACGAGGATGCGGTTGTTGCGATCGAGGGGCACGACGTCCGCAACGGTCCCGAGCGCCACGAGATCGAGGAGGTCCGCGGCCTTGAATTGCGTCGCCTGGAGCGCGCGGGCAAGCGCTGCGATCACGTAGAAGGCAACCCCCACCCCCGCGAGAGCGGAGCTCGCGAAGCGCGCCGCACCGGCGTTCGGATTGACGATGACCTCGGCGCGAGGCAGCTCCGTGCCCGGCAGATGATGGTCGGTCACGAGCACCGGGATGCCCAGCCCGCGCGCGGCGGCGACGCCCGCGAGACTGGAAATTCCATTGTCCACGGTCACGATCAGGGAAGGATTGCGCGATGCCGCGAGCGCGACGATCTCCGGCGTGAGCCCGTAGCCGAATCGAAAGCGGCTCGGCACCAGGAAATCGACGTGCTCGAAGCGCATCGCCTTGAGGCCCCGGATCATGAGCGCGGTGCTGGTCGCGCCGTCGGCATCGAAGTCGCCGACGACCAGCACGCGTCCGGTGCGGTGCTTCTCGAGGAGCTGCGCCGCGGCATCCGCGGCGGGCAAGGAGCCGATCGGCAGCAGGCGGCCGAGGGAGAGGTCGAGATCGTCGTCGGAGGACAGTCCGCGCGCCGCGTACACCCGCTGCAGCACCGGATGCACCTGCATGGTGAACCGGCTGCCGGCGACCAACGGCCGCCGCTCGATCCGCGACGAGCTCAAAGGTGGGCTCCGAAGTGCTCCCACCAGGGTCGGGTACGCCGCCAGAAGCGGCGCGAGGCCCCGGCACTCAGGCGGAACGCGCGCTCGCCTGCGGAAAGCCGGATCTCCTCGATGCGGCCGGCGCAGAGGTCTGCCACCGCGGGCACGAGCCAGCGGGATTCGAGCTCGCCCCAGCCATCGCCTCCCGGCGGCGCCGAGACGGCCATGATCGTCGCGGCCGCGGCCTCGCCTGGCGCCCGGAAGGCATCGAACATGGGGTCGGTGCCCGCGGCTCCGCCCCGCGTCGGCGGAAGAGACTCGAGCACGGGTCCTCCGCCCCACAACCACAGGCCGCCCACCGCGGGCAGCGCTGCCGACGCGCGCCGCCGATTGACCTCGTGCTCGAACAACCACATCTCCATTTCGCTCATGAGCCGCCGCAGCGGCGCACCGTCGCGTCCCGTCGGCAGGAACTCCTGAATGTGCCGCCCTGCCGCGCTCTCCGGATCCCACGTCGCGCTGACGACCTCGCGGTCGTGCAGGCAGAACAGCCGGCCCGAAGGCGCCGCGATCAACCGCGCCCCGGCCTCCCCGAAGACGCGGCCGAAATCCGCCGCGAGCACCGCCGCGTCCGCCGGCGGCAGCGCGAGGATACCGGGATTTGCGAGACGTACATTGCTGATCTCGGCCACGTACTCGACCGGCGTTGCGATGAAGACGGTCGCGGACCGCGCTTCCACGCCCGCCGGCAAGCGGGATGCCCCGGTCGCGACGCCGCCCGCGGCGACCGAAGCGCTCGCCGCGCGCGCCTGCTCGGCCCACCAGGCGCACGGCGCGACGGCCGGGACGGATACGCCGGGCCCCGCGATCAGCTCGAAGGCATCGCTGCGCCATTCGCCCGCGGATCCGGCCGCATCGGCGCGTGCGAGCAGCCGCTCGATCAGAGCGGAGCGGCGCTGCCCGGCGGACCGGTCGAGGCCGAAGCGCAGATAGCGAGCGGAAACTCTCCGCGGGATGGATTTTGAGTATCTTAAGCGCATGCGCTTCACTCGAGAGTCAAGTTCCGCCGCTCATGTGATCCGAGCTTACCGCCCGGGGGAGATCCAGATCGACGAGGAGGTCTTTCGCGACACGGTGATCGTCAGCGCGTCCGCCATCGAGCGCGTGCCGGAGATCAAGGCCGGCGCGGACTGGTCGGACGCCGCGGCCGCCGCGCGCATCGCCGAGCGCATGCGCTCGCTCGATCCCGAGCTGGTGTTGATCGGCACCGGCTCGAGTCAGGTTTTTCCGCCGGCGCAGTTTCGCGCCCAATTCTTGCGCGCGAATATCGGCATCGAGGTGATGGATTCAGGCGCGGCGTGCCGCACGTTCAACGTCTTGGTGGGCGAGCGGCGCCGCGTGGTGGCGCTGGTGATGACGTGAGAGAAAATGGCAGGGCGCTTACGGAAAACACGATTGATACGGTATCGAGAATTATTGTTCTTCTTCTTGATCTTCTTACTCTTTTTTCCCTCTGAAACCTGTGTCGACCTACGGCGCCCCGCAAATGGACTTTCCCGATCAGCGCACAGTTAAGCATACGTAATGAATCACTGCAAGATGATCTCGTAAGTCCTTGCAAATAGTTAAATGATTAAATATCAATAGATTACAGAGCATTTCTCGAATCGATCCGCGCCGACGGTAAGCTCGCGAATCCACTCAGGGCTGCACTCCCGATACCAGCGGCACGAAGCTCACCAGTCCGAGCGATTCGCGCTCGAGTCGGGTCTCGGTCTTGGTGTAGCGGTAGAGCTCCTGCCGGCCCTCGGGCCCGACGGGGGCGATGAGACGGCCGCCGAGGGCGAGCTGCTCGAACAAGACCGGCGGGACGGCGTGCGGCGCCGCCGTCAACAAGATTCCATCGTAGGGTGCGTGCGACGGCCAACCCACGTTGCCGTCCTCGTGGCGAAAGCTCACATTGCGGATGCGCAGCTCGCGCAAGGCCCGCCGCGCGCGCCCGACGAAGCTCGCGATCCGCTCGATGGTGTAGATCTTCTCGACCAGCGGCGCGAGCACCGCGGTCTGGTAGCCGCAGCCGGTGCCGATCTCAAGAACGATCCGCACCGGGCCGCCGGCGAGCAGCGCCTCGGTCATGCGCGCGACGACGAACGGCTGCGATATGGTCTGGCCGAATCCGATGGGAAGCGCGGTGTCCTCGTAGGCGCGGCTCGCGAGCGCCTCATCCATGAACAGATGCCGGGGCACGGTGCGAATCCGATCGAGCACCTGCGGATTCTTGATCCCCTGCTCCTGCAGCCGCTGCACCAGCCGCTCGCGCGTCCGTGCCGAGGTCATGCCGATGCCGTTGAGACGCGGCGGCTCCATGAAGCTATTCACGCTCGAGCCAGCGCTTGAGGTCCGGCAGCGCGGAGTGGCGGGTGAGATCGATCTGCAAGGGCGTCACGGACGCGAAGCCCTGCGCAACCGCGTGAAAGTCCGTGCCCGGGCCGGCGTCCTGCCCGGCACCGGCATTGCCGACCCAGTAGACATTCCGGCCGCGGGGGTCCTTCGCCTTGACGATGGGCTTGCTGCGGTGGCGGCTTCCCAGTCTGGTCACCTGGATGCCGCGCATCGCGCCATCGGGGAGATCCGGAACGTTCACGTTCAGGATCACCGGACCGACCTCGGGGCCTTGCAGGCGCTCCCGGGTCAGGCGGCGGATCAATTGCGCCGCGACGCGCGCGGCCGCTGCGAAATTCCTGGGGCTGCCCGGCTCGACGCACAGCGAGACCGCGATCGACGGCAGGCCGAGAAAGCGCCCCTCGACCGCGGCGGCGACGGTGCCCGAGTAGAGCGTGTCGTCGCCGAGGTTGGCGCCGTCATTGACGCCCGAAACGACGATGTCGTGCTCGAAATCGAACAGGCCCGAGACGGCGAGGTGCACGCAATCCGTGGGCGTGCCGTTGACGTAGTAAGCATCCTTGTCGTAGCGCGCCGCCCGCACCGGAACATCCAGGGTGAGCGAGTTGCTCGCGCCGCTGCGATTGCGATCCGGCGCCACGATGGTCACCGATCCCAGGGGCTTCAGGGCATCGCCGAGCGCGGTCAATCCCTCGGCGCGGTATCCGTCGTCGTTGGAAAGGAGGATCTTCACGAGATTGGACAACCTACCCCACACTGGCGGGGGTCGCGGTGCGGACTATACTGTAAGGCTCAGTGGCTTAGTAGCGATCCAACGACGCATGGCCAAACGACGACCGGGACCTGGTGCTGCGCCGGACGCGCACGACGACGACGCACGCGCTTTTCGCGCCGCAGTTCGCGACGTGACCCCGCTTCCGCCGGTGTTGGTGGAGCACCTTGCCAAGCCGCGACCGCGGCGCCATTCGCGGCGGATCGCCGCGGCGGCGGCCGTGCTCGATTCACCCGCCGTCGATGCGCGCACGCGCGGCGGCGGCGCGGACCCGGCCGACCGCGACGCGGGCCAGGTCACGCGGGAGGGCGCGTTGTCCTTCCAGCGGCCGGGCCTCGGAGCCGCGGTCATCCGGCGGCTGCGGCGCGGACTCATCCCCGTCGATGACGAGCTCGACCTGCACGGGCACACCGAGTCCGAGGCGCGTGACCGTCTCGCGTGGTTCCTCGCGGAGAGCCGCGACGCCGGGCATCGCTGCGTCCGAATAGTCCACGGCAAGGGCTATCGCTCGGGAGCACGCGGCCCCGTGCTGAAGAGCGCGGTCAATGCCTGGCTGCGCCGGCATCTCGATGTGATCGCGTTCGTGTCGGCGCGTCCGATCGACGGCGGCACCGGGGCACTGTATGTTTTGTTGCGGCGATGATCGCCGGGATTGCGCGGCGCAACCCCATGTCTGCCAGCGAGCGAGTGAGACCATGACTCCGATTCGACCGACGAAAGAGCGGCGCCTGAAGCTTGGTGCGCGCACCATTGCGCTCGCCGGCCTTCTCGCCGCCGCGCTCCCCGGCGGCGCACCCGAGGCCGACACGCCGGCGTCCCCGGTCACGCCGCCCGCGGGTGCCGTCGCCGCGCCCCGCTTCGATCTCGTGACCGCGGGCGAGGCCGCGGACTGGAACAAGCCGCGCCCGGAGCAGCCCAGCGACTTCAGCACGCGCGACCTCGGCGAGGACGTGGTCAATTGCCGCTCGGCGTCCGACAACCAGGCCGACAACCCGCAGATCCGCGTCGTCTCACCGCAGCTCGGGCCGCCCTTGAGCAACCCGTTCGACATCGAGCTGCAGTTCGTGCCGACCCCGAGCGCGCCGATTCGGCCGGAGAGCTTCAGGGTCTGTTACGTCGGCTTCGTGACCATGGACATCACCAAGCGGATCACCGACCGGGTGACGGTGACCGAGCACGGCGTTCGGGTCAGCGGCGCTCAGCTCCCGCAAGGTCATCATCATCTTTTGCTGCTCATCGCCGATCGTCGCGGCCGCGTCGGACGGCGCGACGCCGTGCTCGACATCGAGTGACCGAAGTCGCGGTACGGGCCGCACCTCCTGCTGCAATCGCGGCCGGCGGAATGCGCGGCGGCGGTGAGCGGCTTCCTGTTGTCGCTCACCGGGCGGGCAAAGGCCGGCTCAGTCGTCGCCGGCATCGAGCAGTGACGCGGCGTCGAGCTCGCGCAGGTCGCAGAGCTCGCGCAGCACCGCGGTCGCGAACTGCCCGCGCGCCAGCGAGAAGCTCAACTCCAGGTCATCCCCCTGCCAGGACCACTCGAGCTCGCGCACCGCGCACCGCAGGGCGCGGCGCTCCTGCGCGAGCCCCTGCGATGCCAGCAGCTCCGTGACCTCGGGCAGCTCCCGGGCAATCTCCAGCTCGTGCGCCAGCGCCGCGCCCTGCGTGCGTGGCTCGCCGCGTCCCCACAAGGGTCCCGACGGGTGGATGTCGAGCTCCCTCGCGCGCCGCACCGTCTCGGCATCGACGGCGGTCACCGCGAAGTGGCTGCCGCTGCCGTCGAGACTGGCGATGTCTCCCGGCTGCAGCCGCGCCCAGTCTCCCGCCGCCACCCGGCGCCCGAGCAGGGCATTGAAGACCAGCGAGCGCGCCGCCGACAGCGAGAAGCCGCGCTCGGCCCGTCCCCGGGGAGCCGCGCCGCTCCGCACCCACTCGGCGACGCGGTCCAGGTTGGCGCCGCGGCGGCCGAAGCGCTGCGGACCGAAGTAGCTCGGCACGCCATCGCCGCGAATGACCCCGAGGCGCGCCTCCAGCGTCTCGCGCGGCCCGGCGGCGCCGCGCGGCCCGGCCATGCCACGTAGCGCGGCCGGGTCGCCCGGCGCGGCGAGCTCGGTCGGCCACGCGATGCCGCGCAACCGGATGCGAAAGCGGTTGCCGGACAGCGCGCCGCGCTTGAGCTTGCGCGCATTGGCGCGTGCGTCCAGCACACGGAATTCCTCGCTCGAGACCCCGAGCCAATCCTCGGCGACGCTCGTGCCGCGCGGAACGCTGAACCATTGCACCGCCACGGCATGCCGGTCCTTGAGCCCGGCGAAGCCGATATCGCGCGGATCGAGACGGCCGCGGCGCGCGATCTCGGAGGCCACCCACTGCGTGTTGGCGCCGCGCTTCTCCACCCGCAGCAACCAATGCGGTCCGTCTCCGGACGGCTCGAACGACAGCCGCTCCTCGACGCGAAAATCCTCCGGGGTCGCCTTGAGGGTCCCGACCGCGAGCGGACCCGACTGCGCGCGCGGCGGCGCGAGCGCAACCCGCCGCCAATCGTCCGGGCACGCCGGGAGCATCAGACCCCGAGCAACACCGACGCGAACGCGGCGAGACCGTCGCCCCGGCCGATGAAGCCCAGGCGCTCGGTGGTGGTGGCCTTGATGTTGATCTGCCGGATGGACACGCCGAGGTCCTCCGCGAGGTTGCGCGCCATGGCCGCCCGGTGCGCTCCGATGCGAGGCGCCTCGGCCACCACGGTCACATCGGCGTTCATGAGCTTGAGCCCCGCCGCGGCGATCTTCTCCGCCACGGCCTTGAGGAAGGTGCGGCTGTCGGCGCCGCGATAACGCGCGTCGGTGTCGGGAAAGTGTTGGCCGATGTCGCCGTCGCCGAGCGCGCCGAGAACGGCGTCGCACAGTGCGTGTATCACGACGTCTCCGTCGGAGTGCGCCACGATGCCTCGCACGTGCGGGATGCGCACGCCCCCGAGCACGACATGATCGCCTTCACCGAACGCGTGCACGTCGAAGCCTTGTCCGACTCGCATGGGAGTCTCCTCCATGTTCTTCAAGATGTTCTCTGCCGCGATCAAATCTTCCGGCCGCGTGACCTTGACGTTGAACGCCGAGCCCGCCACCAGCGCGGGGCGGCCGCCGCGCCGCTCGATGGCCTGCGCCTCGTCGGTGACGATGACTCCCTCGCGCGCCGAGTCTTCGAGCGCGGTGCGCAGCTCATCGAGCGCGAACACTTGAGGCGTCAGCGCGCGCCACAGGCCCTCGCGATCCACGGTCGCGACGCCCTCGCGGGTCTCGCGCTTGATCGTATCCACCAGCGGCGCCGCGAGCACCGCTCCGTGCTCCTGCGTCTCCAGCGCGTCGAGCAGCCGCCCGAGGTCCTGCAAGCTCAGACAAGGCCGCGCCGCGTCGTGCACCAGCACCCAATCGTGCGGATCGGCATGCGCCGCGAGAAACGCCAAGCCCTCGAGCACGGTCTGCTGACGCGTCGGGCCGCCGAGGGTGGTGTACAGCTTGTTCGATTTGAGACGCGATGCCACCGACACCCAGTGCGAATCGTCCGGCGCGAGCGCCACGACCACCGCATGAATGCGCGGCTCCGCGAGCAGCGCGCGCAACGACCACTCGATGACGGTCGCTCCGCGCAGCGCCGCGTATTGCTTCGGCTGCGAGCGAGTCGCGCTCGACGATGCGAAACGCGCGCCGCGGCCCGCGGCGGGCACGATCGCCCAGACGCGACGCTCTCGAAGGGAGGTCATTCCGCGGTGCGGGCGGTGATCGGAGTCGTCGGCGCGGCCGGCATCGGCGTCGCCGCGGTCACGACTTGATAGAAGGTCTCGCTGTTGCCCACCATGCCGAGCTCGCTGCGGGCGCGCTCCTCGAGCGCGGTCATTCCCACTTTGAGATCAGTGACTTCCGCGACCAACTGACGATTGCGCTCAGCTTGCTCGTGATTCACGGCCGCCTGCGCGGCAACGGCGGATTGCAAACGGGTGACTTCTCGCATGCCATGATCGGAGAGCCACAGGCGGTACTGAAGCAAAACCAGAGCCGTGCCAAGGGCTAAAGCTAGAATCCTCATGAGGCCGGAAGCTTAGCATGAACTCTGGCTTGTATCCTATTGATCCGACTAAATAGTCTCAGAGGGGCACCGACAACGCCCGCTTCCCCGCATATCCCGCCTTGGCCCCGAGCTCTCCCTCGATTCGCAGCAGCTGGTTGTACTTGGCGATCCGATCCGACCGGGACATCGACCCGGTCTTGATCTGCGTCGCGGTGGTGCCGGCGGCGATGTCGGCGATGGCGGCGTCCTCGGTCTCGCCGGAGCGATGCGAGACGACGGCGGCGTATTTGGCCTTGTCGGCCATATCGATGGCCGCGAGCGTCTCGGTGAGCGTCCCGATCTGGTTGGGCTTGATGAGGATGGCGTTCGCGATCTTCTTGGCGATGCCCTCGGCGAAGATCTTGGTGTTGGTCACGAACAGATCATCGCCCACGAGCTGCACCTTCGAGCCGAGCTTCTTGGTGAGGATGGACCAGCCGTCCCAGTCGCCCTCGCTCATGCCGTCCTCGACGGTCACGATCGGATATTTCGCGACCAGGCCGGCAAGATAGTCGGCAAACTCGGCCGAGCTGAACTTGCGCCCCTCGGACTCGAGCTCGTAGACGCCGTCCTTGAAGAACTCCGTGCTCGCCACATCGAGGCCGAGGTACACGTCCTTGCCGGCGCGATACCCTGCCTTCTCGATGGCCTCGAGAATGGTGGAGAGCGCCGCCTCGTTCGAGGGCAGGTCCGGCGCGAAGCCGCCCTCGTCCCCCACGGCCGTGTTGAGGCCCTTGGCGTGCAGCACCTTTTTCAGGGAGTGGAACACCTCGGCGCCGTAGCGGACGGCCTCGGAGAAGGTGGGCGCGCCGATGGGCAGGATCATGAATTCCTGGATGTCGACGCTGTTGTCGGCATGCGCGCCGCCGTTGATGATGTTCATCATGGGCACCGGCAAGGTGAGATCTCCCGGGCCCGCGAGATGCCGGTACAGCGGCAGGCCGCGGTCGCGGGCGGCGGCCTGCGCGGCGGCGAGCGAGATGGCGAGCAGCGCATTCGCGCCGAGGTTGGATTTGAAGTCGGTGCCGTCGAGCTTCAGCATGCGCTCATCGAGACCGCGCTGATCCTGCGCGTCGAAGTTGAGCAGCGCCTCGCGCAGCGGGCCGTTCACGTTGGCGACCGCCTTGAGCACGCCCTTGCCGCCGTAGCGTCCGGCATCGGCGTCGCGCAGCTCCATCGCCTCGCGCGAGCCGGTGGACGCGCCGGAGGGGACCGCGGCACGTCCGACCGTCCCGGAGTGCAGCATGACATCCGCCTCGACGGTGGGGTTGCCGCGCGAATCGATGATCTGGCGGCCGCGAATATCGACGATACGACTCATGCGGCAGCCCTCACAGCAGCGATTCTTCGAATGGTTGCTTCTTCACCGCCCGGTCGAGCTCCTCGAGCGTCCTGAGCAGCGCCGCCATCCGATCCAGCGGCCATGCATTCGGCCCGTCGGAGAGCGCCTTGGCGGGGTCCGGGTGAGTCTCCATGAAGATGCCCGCGACCCCGGCGGCGGCGGCCGCCCGCGCGAGCACCGGCACGAACTCGCGCTGGCCGCCGGAGGCATCGCCCTTGCCGCCCGGCAGCTGTACGGAGTGCGTGGCGTCGAACACCACCGGGCAGCCGGTCGCGCGCATGACGGCGAGCGAGCGCATGTCGCTGACCAGGTTGTTGTAGCCGAACGAGAAGCCGCGCTCGCACACCATGATCTGCCCGTTGCCGGTCGAGCGCGCCTTGTCCACCACGTTTTGCATCTCCCAGGGAGAGAGAAACTGGCCCTTCTTGATGTTGACGGGCTTGCCCTGGGAGCACACACCGACGATGAAATTCGTCTGGCGGCAGAGAAAGGCCGGGGTCTGCAGCACGTCGACCACGGCGGCCACCTCGCCGAGCGGCGAGTCCTCGTGAACGTCGGTGAGAACGGGCACGCCGATCTGCTCGCGCACCTTGGCGAGCGCCTTCAAGCCGGCCGCGAGGCCATGCCCGCGGAAGCTCGACCGCGAAGAGCGATTGGCCTTGTCGTAGGAGGCCTTGAAGACGAACGGAATGCCGAGCGCGCCGGTCATCTCCTTCAAGCGGCCGGCGACGTCCAGCACCAAGCCCTCGCTCTCGACCACACACGGGCCCGCGATCAGGAAGAAGGGATGATCGAGCCCGACCTCGAAGGAGGCCAGTTTCATGCCGTGGAACGATTTTGGCCGGCCCTCGACCATTTGGAGGCGTGCGCCGAGCTCATGCAGTCGCGCGCTTGGGGCTCAATGCCGCGCGAAATTCGCGCGCGGCCCGCACGAATCCGGTGAACAAGGGATGTCCATCGCGGGGCGTGGAGGTGAATTCCGGATGGAACTGGCTGGCCACGAACCAGGGGTGCGAATTCAGCTCGATGAACTCGACCAGCCCGTCGCCCGAGAAGCCGGAGAAGCCCATGCCCGCGGCAGCGAGCTCGTCGAGATAGTGATTGTTGAACTCATAGCGATGGCGGTGACGCTCGAAGATCGAGTCACTGCCGTAGATCGCATGCGCGAGCGATCCCTTGACGAGCTTCGCCTCCTGGGCGCCGAGCCGCATCGTGCCGCCGAGGTCCGAGCGCTCGTCGAGGACCTGCTGGCCGCGCTCCAGATCCTGCCACTCCGTGATCAACGCGATCACCGGATGATGGGTCGCGCGGTCGAACTCCGTGCTGTTGGCGCCTTTCAAGGCCAGCACGTTGCGGGCGAACTCGATGATGGCCAGCTGCATGCCGAGACAGATGCCGAGGTAAGGAATGCGGTTCTCGCGCGCGAAGCGGATCGCCTGGATCTTGCCCTCGATGCCGCGGTCGCCGAACCCGCCCGGCACCAGGATGGCGTCCATGCGCTCGAGCGCGCTCGCCCCCATGCGCTCGATGTCCTGCGATTCGAAATAATGGATGTTGACGCGGGTGCGCGTCTTGATCCCGCCGTGCATCAATGCTTCGTTCAATGAGATGTACGAGTCGCGGATCTGCACGTACTTGCCCACCATGCCGATGTCCACGACCGCCTCGGGGCTCTGCTTGGCGGCCACCACGGCGCGCCACTCGGGCAGGTCGGTGGGCGGCGCGTCGAGGCGCAGCTTGTCGATGACGATGTCGTCCAGCCCTTCCTCGTGCAGCAGCATCGGAATCTTGTAGATGTCGTCCGCATCGACCCCGGAGATGACCGCGCGCTCCTCGACGTTGGTGAACAGCGCGATCTTGCGGCGCTGCTCGTCCGGCAGCGAGTGCGCGCAGCGGCACAACAGGATATCCGGCTGGATGCCGATGCCGCGCAGCTCCTTGACCGAGTGTTGGGTCGGCTTGGTCTTGATCTCGCCGGAGCCGCCGACGACGGGCACCAGCGTCAGGTGCATGTACAGCACGCGGTTGCGCCCGAGCTCGACTCCCATCTGGCGTATCGCCTCGAGAAACGGCAGCGATTCGATGTCGCCGACCGTGCCTCCGATCTCGACCATGCAGACGTCGGCGTCGCCGGCGCCCATGCGGATGCGGTACTTGATCTCATCGGTGATGTGCGGGATCACCTGCACGGTGGCGCCGAGGTAGTCGCCGCGCCGCTCCTTCGCGATCACCCGCTCGTAGATGCGCCCGGTGGTGAAGTTGCTGTTGCGGCCCGCGGTCATGCGCACGAACCGCTCGTAGTGGCCGAGATCCAGATCCGTCTCGGTGCCGTCCGCGGTGACGAACACCTCGCCATGCTGGAAGGGGCTCATGGTGCCCGGATCCACGTTGATGTACGGATCCAGCTTCACCATGCTGACTTTGAGCCCGCGCGCCTCGAGGATCGCGCCGAGAGACGCCGATGCGATGCCTTTCCCGAGCGAGGAAACGACGCCGCCGGTGACGAATACGAATCGAGTCATGTGGCCACCGCCGATAAAGTCTTGCCTTCACGCCGAAACCCAGCGTGAAGACGAATGCTTACAGGGATCGAAGAATTCGACGGGAATTCAGGTTAGCAGAATGGGAGCCGCACGACAATCGTCGCCTCCAATGACCACCGGCCGTCGCCTCAAATGACCACCGGCGCCCGCTCCCACACCACCGCGAGACCCGTCCGGTCCGGTCCCGCGCCGTGGCGCGCCTCCGTCCAAAGGTCCGCGACCGCGATCAAGTCGTCGCCCGCGAAAATCAGCGGCACGGCGTGGCGCATCCAGGGCAGCACGCCGTACGACTGGAGCAGGTGCTGCACGCTTTGCGTGCGGCCGCGCGGACTCGGCTTCAGCGTTTCGCCGCCGGCACGAGCGCGCACGGTGACGGTATCGGGCAAGCGCGCGCGATCGAGGCCGCCGCGCTGCTCCTGCCAGCGCAGCTCGCCCAGTCTCGGGCCGAGATCGAGGCAGGCGCCGTCCGCCACGGGCCAGGTCCGCGCATCGCCGAGCCGCGGGGGCTCGGCGTCCGTGAGGAACAATCGCTGCCGATAGCGCCGCAGGGCATGCTCGCCCCAGGGAACCGCGGGCAGGTGATCGTCGCGCGCACGCAGGATCTGCCGCAGCGCCTCCTGCAGCTTGGCCGTCGATGGCGGCTCGATGCCCGTCTCGGACAGCCAGAATCGCACCGTGTTCATGCGCGCCTCGGGCGAAAGCGCGCGCAGCGCCGGCACGGAGAGCGCATCGCCGTCGCGGATGCGCGCCACTTCTGCGGCGCCGGCGCGGTCGAGCAGACGCTGCGCCTCGGCCGCGTGTCCCGCGGAGCGCGCGAGCGCCAGGCGGGCGCCCGGCCAGCGCTTCTCGATGACCGGCCAGACCTCGCGCCGCAGATAGCTGCGGTCGAAGCGCAGATCGGCGTTCATCGGGTCCTCGACGAACGCGCCGCGCCCGGCGCCCCGGGCCAGATCCTCGGGGGACACCTCGAGCACCGGCCGCACGTGCCAGCCCTTGCCGAGCGGACGGCAAGCAGGCATGCCGGACATTCCCTTCAAGCCCGCACCGCGCATCGCCTGCAGCAGCAGGGTCTCGGCCTGGTCGCGGTCGTGGTGGGCGGTCAGGAGACACTCGCCGTTGCCAAGCTCGGCGGCCAGCGCGGCGTAGCGCGCATCGCGCGCGGCCGCTTCGATCGACACGCCGGGCGAGGTGTCGACCTCCACCGTGACGATGGTCAGGGACACGCCGACCTCCGCGCAAAGCCGGGCGCAGACGGCGCGGAACTCGGAGGCCGCCGGGCTCAATCCATGATCGATGTGCACGGCCCGCGTCGACAGGCCGCGAAAGCCGGTGCCCAGGGCGACGAGCGCGCGCAGCAGGCTGGAAGAATCCGCGCCGCCGCTCAGCGCCACCACGAGACCGGTCGCTCCCGGGGGCACCTGACGGTCCAGCGCCGCGCGCAGCCGTCTGGTCGCGAGGCTCATCGGCGCCGCGCGGCGCCCGAGTCCCCGTCAGGCATCGCCGAATGCGCCGAAGCCGCGCAGGCGGGCCTGGCGCGCGTCGAGCAACTGGGTGATGGGCATGCTGCGCAGGTCGGCCAGGGCCTTGATCACGCTCTGCTTCAAGACCTCCGCCATGGCTTCCGGGTCGCGATGCGCCCCGCCATGCGGCTCTTTCAACACCTCATCGACCAGACCCAGCTTCTTCAGGCGCTCGGCGGTTCCGCCCATGGCGTCCGCGGCGGTTTCCTTCTTCTCCGTGCTCTTCCACAGGATCGATGCGCAGCTCTCCGGCGAGATCACCGAGTAGACGCTGAACTGCAGCATGACCAGACGATCGCACACGCCGATGGCGAGCGCACCGCCGGAGCCCCCCTCGCCGATCACCACGCTGAGGACGGGTGTCCCGAGATGCGACATCTCGAACAGATTTCGCGCGATGGCCTCGCTCTGCCCGCGCTCCTCGGAACCGATGCCCGGATACGCGCCCGGCGTGTCGATCAACGTGATGATGGGCAGGCGGAAGCGCTCGGCCATCATCATGAGACGCAGCGCCTTGCGATAGCCTTCCGGCTTGGGCATGCCGTAGTTGCGCCGCACCCGCTCCTTGGTGTCGCGGCCCTTTTGCTCGCCGATGACCATGACCGGCGTCCCCTCGAGGCGCGCCAGACCCCCGACGATGGCGAGGTCGTCGCCGTACATCCGGTCCCCGTGCAGCTCGTGCCAGTCCGTGAAGATCATCGACACGTAGTCCAAGGTATACGGTCGTTGAGGATGTCGCGCTAACTGTGTGATTTGCCACGGAGTAAGGCTGGCAAAAATACTATTGGTCAAGGCCCGGCTCTTCGACTGAAGCCGCTTGATCTCCTCGCTGATGTTGACGCTGGAATCAGCGCCCAGGAACTTCAGTTCCTCGATTTTTGCCTCGAGCTCCGCGATCGGCTGCTCGAACTCCAGAAAATTCATCGCCATGAGGAGGTTTCCTCGCCGCGCACATCGCTGCGCGGACCATACACCAAATACCACCCCTCGCGCCCGACCAACGTGGACAGCTTGTCCAGAAGCTCCCGTGTCGGCCGCACCGACCAGGAATCCGCCAGGTTGAGCCGGCCCGAGAAGTCGGGGCGCTGCACCGAAATGCTGACGCCGCAGGGGCCGCGCAAGTAGGGTTTCAAGGTCTGCTCGAAGCGGTTGAGTCCCTGCGGCCCGTCGAACTCCGCGGGCCACTTGAGCCAGAGCCGCCGCGCGAAACGCTCGCGCGCGCGGTCGATGTCCATCAGCGATTTGGCCTGCAGCCGCCACGCCTCGATGAAGTCGTCGAAGCGCAGCGTCCCGTCGATGATCAGGATCGCGTCCTTGACGATGATGTCGCGGTGCTGCTGAAAGATCTCCTCGAACAGGCTCACCTCGAGCCGCGCGGTTCGATCGTCGAGAATCAGGGTCACCCGGTTGGGCCGCCTGCGGATCTCCAGAACCAACCCGGCCACGGTCGCAGGCTTGCCCTGTGACCAGCCGCGGCCGCCCTCGACGACCGGCGGCTTGGGGCCCCCGACATCGGCGAGCCGCGACACGCCGAGGAGCTTCAAGTCGGGCTGGTACGGGGTGATCGGGTGCCCGCTCAGGAACAGGCCCAAGGTCTCGCGCTCGCCGGCGAGCCGCTGCGCCTCGCTCCACTCGGCGATCGCGCCCTGCGCCGCGGGTCCGCGCGGCTCCGCGCCGAGGCCGAACAGATCGACCTGCCCGACGCTCAGCGCGCGCGAGTTCTGCTCGCCGAGGTGCATCGCCTTGTCGAGGTCGGCGCTCAAGGTCGCGCGGTTGGGGCCGATCCCATCGAGGCTCCCGGAGCGGATCAGCGCCTCGAACACCCGGCGATTGACCCGCTGCAGATCGATGCGGCGGCAGAGGTCGGACAGCGTCTCGAATCGGCCGTGGTCCGCGCGTTCCTGGATGATGGCCTCGACGGCGGAGGCGCCCACGCCCTTGATCGCGCCCATCCCGTAGCGAATGCTCATCGGCCCCGAGACCTGGAAGGCATACACCGACTCGTTCACGTCGGGGGGCTCGACCTTGAGCCCCATGCCGGTGCACTCGTCGATCAGGGTCACGATCTTGTCGGTCTTGTCCATGTCCGCCGACAGCACCGCCGCCATGAACGACTCCGGATAGTGAGCCTTGAGCCAGGCGGTCTGATACGACAACAGCGCGTAGGCGGCGGAGTGCGACTTGTTGAAGCCGTAGCCGGCGAACTTCTCCATCAGGTCGAAGATGTGCGTCGCCTGGGGCTCCCTCACTCCGCGCGTCACCGCGCCGGAAATGAACACCGAGCGCTGCTTGGCCATCTCCTCGGGCTTTTTCTTGCCCATGGCGCGCCTCAGGAGGTCCGCGCCGCCCAGGGTATAGCCGGCGAGGGTCTGCGCGATCTGCATGACCTGCTCCTGATACAGGATCACGCCGTAGGTGGCCTCGAGCGCGGGCTTCAGGTCGGGATGCAGGTAGTCGATGGTCGCGCCGCTGGTGTCGTGCTTGCGGGCGATGAAATCGTCCACCATGCCGGACTGCAGCGGGCCCGGCCTGAACAGCGCGACCAGCGCGACGATGTCGCCGAAGCGGTCGGGTTGCAGCCTGCGGATCAGGTCCTTCATGCCGCGCGATTCGAGCTGGAAGACGGCGGTCGTCTTGGTGGTCTTCAAGAGCGCATAGGTCGCCGCATCGTCCATGGGCAGCGCGCTCATCACCAGCGGCGCCTCGCCGGCGGCGGCGCGCTTGCCATTGATGTCGCGCACCGCCCAATCGATGATGGTGAGGGTGCGCAGGCCGAGGAAATCGAACTTGACCAGGCCCGCGGCCTCGACATCGTCCTTGTCGAACTGGGTGACGGTGGTGGTCGAGCCCTCTTCGCAATAGAGCGGAGTGAAATCGGTCAGCACCGACGGCGCGATCACCACGCCACCGGCATGCGTGCCGGCATTGCGGGCGAGGCCCTCGAGGCTGCGCGCGAGATCGATCAGCTCGCGCACCTCCGCGTCGCCCTCGTACAGCCGCTTCAGCTCCTCTTCCTGCTCGAGCGCCTTGTCGAGCGTCATGCCGATCTCGAAGGGAATGAGCTTGGCGATCTTGTCGACGTAGCCGTAGTTGTGGCCGAGCACGCGGCCCACGTCGCGTACCACCGCCTTGGCCGCGAGCGTGCCGTAGGTGATGATCTGCGAGACGCGCTCACGGCCGTACTTGTTGGCCACGTACTCGATCACGCGGTCGCGCCCTTCCATGCAGAAGTCGACGTCGAAGTCCGGCATGGACACGCGCTCGGGATTCAGGAAGCGCTCGAACAGGAGATCGTGCTCGATCGGGTCCAGGTCGGTGATGCCGAGCGCGTAGGCCACCAGGGAGCCCGCGCCCGAGCCGCGGCCGGGCCCCACCGGCACGCCGTTCTCGCGCGCCCAGCGGATGAAGTCGGCCACGATCAAGAAGTACCCGGCAAATCCCATCGAGCAGATCACGCCGAGCTCGAGGTCGAGCCGGGCCCGATAGCCCTCCCGCCTCTCGACGCCACGAGCGCCGAGACCGCTCGCCGCCTCCGCGCGCAGGAACTCGTCGGTGGTCTGCTCCCGCGGCACGGGATAGGCCGGCAGCATGGAGCTGCCGAGGCGAATCTCCAGCGAGCACCGCTTGGCGATCTCGACGCCGTTGTCGAGGAGCTCGGGCACATCCTCGAACAGCGCCGCCATCTCGGCCGGCGACTTGAGGTACTGCTCCTCGGAGTAGCGGCGCGGCCGGCTGGCATCCGCGAGCTGCGCACCGTCGTGGATGCAGACCCGCGCCTCATGCGCCTCGAAATCGGCGCGCGTGAGAAAGCGGACGTCGTTGGTGGCGACCGCCCCGACGCCGCGCTCGGCGGCGAGATCCAGGGCGGCCTCGGCATACGCCTCCTCGCCCGCGCGCGACGTGCGCTGCACCTCGACATAGAAGCGATCGCCGCAGAGCTCCCGCCAGGCATCGAGACAACGGCTTGCCTCGTCGTCGCGGCCGCGCGCCAGCGCCCGGCCGATGTCGCCCTCCATTCCCCCGGACAGGACGATCAGGCCCTCGAGCGCATCGCCTCGCAACCAGGCCCGCTCGAGCAGGGGACCGCCGCGCTGCTGTCCCTCGAGGTAGGAGCGCGTCACGAGCTCGGTCAGGTGCCGATAACCCCGGAGGTTCTGACAGAGGAACACGGCGCGCGACGGCGGCATGCGCTCGCCCGGCTCGCGGATCAGCGCATCCACGCCGATCAGGGGCTTGACCCCCGCTGCGAGCGCCTCCTTGAAGAACTTGACCATCGCGAACAGATTGCTCTGGTCGGTGAGCGCCACCGCGGGCATGCCGGCGGCCGCCACGGCGGCCATGAGCTCGGGCACGCGCACGACGCCGTCCACCAAGGAGTACTCGGTGTGCAGCCGCAGGTGGACGAACTGACTCAAGCGAAGGCGCCGGTGGCGACGATGACCGGCACGGCGGCGGGCTCGAATGCCGGGCGCGAGCCCGCGAGCGCGAGCCTCACCGGCTCGAACGAGCGCCGGTGCAAGGGACAAGGGCCGTGCAGCTCGAGGCGGCGCTGGTGCTCGGGAGTGGCATAGCCCTTGTGATCCTTGAAAGCGTATTGAGGATATATCGTATCCATTTGATCCATAAACTGATCTCTCGCGACCTTGGCGAGAATCGAGGCGGCACTGATGGCGGGCTCGCTCGCATCGCCGTCGATGATGGCACGCGCGGTCAGGCGACGGCCCAACCCCTCGAGACGGGGGAGCTGGTTACCATCCACCAGCAGATGATCGGGCGTCAAGCTCATGGCCAGGACGGCCCGCCGCATGGCAAGAAACGTGGCCTGGAGGATGTTGATCGCATCGATCTCCGCCCGGTCGGCCCAGCCGATTCCGAAGCACAGTGCGCGGCAGCGGATGATCCCCGAGAGCTCGAGGCGCACCTCCGGGCTCAAGGACTTCGAATCCGCCACGCCGCGGATGCGCGGCCCGGGGCGGAGGATGACCGCCGCCGCCACCACGGGGCCGGCGAGCGGGCCGCGACCGGCTTCGTCGACGCCTGCGATCTGCCGTCTCACGGCGCGCGCCCGATCAGCCCGAGGATGGCTCGGGCGGCGCGGGTCCCGGCGTCGCGCCGGAGATCGGCATGAATTCGCGCGAACTCCCGTTCGAGTCCCTCGCGGCGTTCGGCATCGTCAAGCCACATCAAGAGCTCCGCTCCGATCGACTCCGGGACAATGTCTTCCTGAAAATACTCGCCGACGACGCGTCGATCCGCAAGTAGATTCGGCTGCGCGAAAAACTTGGATTTGACCAGATTCAGACGGCGGATCAGCCACGCCGTGATCGCGCCCAACCGGTAGACCACCACCATCGGACGCTTGGAGAGCGCGGTCTCGAGGGTGGCGGTACCCGACGCCACCAGCACCGCGTCTGCCGCGGCCAGCGCCGTCTGGGCCTCGCCGTCGAGCAGGCGCACGCGCAGGTCCCGCCCTCCGCTTGCGAGCGCCGCGGCAAAGATCGCACGGACGTTGGCGTTCGCCATGGGCGCGATGAGCTCGATTTGCGGCCGGCGGCCGCGCAGCCACGCGGCGACCTCGGTGAAGTCCGAGGAGAGCCTCGACACCTCGCCGCGCCGGCTTCCGGGCAGCAGCGCCACGACCTGCGCCGCCGCGTCCAGGCCGAGCCGCGCACGCGCTGCCGCGCGGTCCACGGCCATCGGGATCGCGTCGGCGAGCGGGTGGCCCACGAACTCCGCGCGCATGGCATGCTCATCGTAGAACTTCTTCTCGAAGGGCAGCAGGCAGAGCACCAGGTCCACGGCCTCGCCGATGCTGCGCGCCCGGCCCTGGCGCCACGCCCACACCTGGGGGCTGACGTACTGCACGGTGGGGATGCCGGCCGCATGCAGGCGGCGGGCGATGCGCAGATTGGAGTCGGGCGCGTCGATGCCGACGAATACGTCCGGGCGGGTCTCGAGCATCCGGTCGCCGATGTGCCGGAGCAGCGCGGCGAGCCGCGGCAGGTGACGCAGCACCTCGAACAAGCCCATGACGGCGAGCGACTCGGCCGGCTCCCAGACCTCGCAGCCGGCTGCCTGCATCTTCGGACCGGCCACGCCGAAGAACTCCGCGTCCGGCACGAGCCGCCGCAAGGCGGCGATGAGATCGGCGCCCAGGGTGTCGCCCGACGCCTCGCCCGCCACCAGTCCCACACGCAATGCGGGACGGTGTGAGGTTTCGGACATCACGGAAGCACTCAGCGCACGATGCTGCGTTCGCTGCGCTTGATGAAATCGATGAACGGCCGCAGCTCGGGCTGCGTCGCGGCGGTCTGCTCGAGCTGCTCGAGCGCCTGCGCGAGCTTGAGGCCGGAGCGGTACAGCACGCGATACGCGCGGCGAATGTTCTGGATTTGCTCCGCACTGAAGCCGCGGCGCTTCAGGCCCTCGGAATTCACGCTGTGCGGCTCGGCGGGCTGGCCCACCGCCATCAGGTACGGAGGCACGTCCCGCGTCACCGCCGCGTTGTTGGCGATGAAGCAGTGCGCGCCGACCTTGGTGAACTGGTGCACCGCCGAGAGGCCCCCGAGGATGACCCAGTCCCCGATCTCCACATGACCGCCGAGCGTCGCCACGTTCGACATCACGATCTTGTCGCCGAGCTGGCAGTCATGCGCCACGTGCGAGTAGGCCATGAGGAGGTTGTCGCTGCCGATCCGCGTCACGCCCTTGTCGTGGATGGTGCCGCGATTCACCGTCACGCTCTCGCGAAACACGTTGCGATCGCCGATCTCGAGGCGCGTGGGCTCGCCGGCGTACTTCTTGTCCTGGGGCGCATCGCCCAGCGAGGCGAACTGATAGATCTTGTTGTGCTCGCCGATGCGCGTGGGGCCGTTGATCACGGCGTGCGGGCCGATCCAGGTGCCCGCTCCGACGGTCACGCCCGGACCGATGATGCTGTACGCTCCCACCTCGACATCCGGAGCGAGCTGCGCTTGCGGCGAGACCACCGCGCGCGGATCGATCATCCCGCCTCTCCCTTCGGCTTCGGACCCTTGATCTCGGGTGCAACCATCATCTCGCACGAGGCCACCTCGACCCCGGCGACTTCGGCGACCCCCTCGAACTTCCAGATGCCCTTGAAGGCACGCACGAACTTCACCGTGAGGATCAGCTGGTCGCCCGGCTCGACCGGCTTCCTGAAGCGTGCGCGATCGATGGCCACGAAATAGAAGCGTGCGTCGCTGTCGGGAACGACCTTGGCGGTCTTGAAGGCGAGCACGCCCGCCGCCTGTGCCAGCGCCTCGATGATCAGGACGCCCGGCATGAGCGGACGGTGCGGGAAATGGCCGGGAAAGAACGGCTCGTTCACCGTGACGTTCTTCAGGGCCCGGACATGCTCGCCCTCCACGCACTCGAGCACCCGATCCACCAGCAGGAATGGATATCGATGCGGCAACAAGTGCATGATCGCCTGAATATCCAGCTGTTCCGGCAAAGCCATCATCGCTCCTCAGTATCCAATCGCCGCAGGCGCGCCACCATGCGGCGCCACCTGCGCGTCTCCACCGCCGGCATTCCGCTCGAATAGCTGCCGGCCTCCTTGATCGAAGCGCTCACCAGGCTGCATCCCGTCACCACCACGTCGTCGGCGATGGTCAGGTGGCCGGCGATGCCGACGGCTCCGCCGATCATGCAACGGCGCCCGATGCTGGTGCTGCCGGAGATGCCGACACACCCCGCCACGGCCGTGTGAGCGCCGATGATCACGTTGTGACCCACCTGAATCTGATTATCCAGCTTGACGCCGTGCTCCACCACCGTGTCGTCGATCGCGCCCCGGTCGATGGTGGTGTTCGCGCCGATCTCGACATCATCGCCGATCTGAACGCTTCCCACCTGGGGCACCTTGAACCAGGCGCCCGCGTCGGAGGCGAAGCCGAACCCGTCGGCGCCGATCACCGCCCCCGGATGCAGGAGACAACGCATCCCGATCGTGACGCCGGCGCAGACCGTGACGCCCGCCACCAGGCGCGTATCCGCCCCGAGGCGGGCGCCTTCGAGGACGATGCAGCCCGGCCCGAGCGCGACCCGTTCTCCGATCTCGGCGCCGTCCTCGATCACGCACGACGGCCCGATGCTCGCGGAAGCGGCCACCGACGCCCCCGCCGATACCACCGCGCTCGGGTGGCGGCTCGGCTGCGGCGCCGATGCCGGATACAGGACCTGCGCGATGCGCGCATAGGCCAGATAGGGATTCGGATCGATGAGCGCGGCGCCGGGCCAAGCATCCGCGTCGGCCTCGCTGACCGCCACCGCGGTCGCGCGCGAGATCTCGAGCTGCTTGCGGTAACGCGGATTGGCGAGAAAGCTCAAGGAGCCCTCGCCGGCACGCGCCAGCGTGGAGACCCGGTCGATCTTGAGATCCGGATCCCCGCGCAGCACCAAGCCGAACCGTACCGCCAGTTCTCCTAGGCTGATTTCTGCCCGCACCTCTGCCGCCCTTCGAGCTGCGCCGCCGCTCGAAGCGGCGGCGCCGGATGCTTACTTGGTGCCCGGCGGTTTGCTGGGCGGAACCGCCGGGGGCGCCTTCGCGGGCCCCGCGCCGGGCGGCGCCGCGGGAAGCGTCGCCGGTTTGCTCGCGAGCACCGCAAGCACGTTCGCGGTGATGTCGAGCGAGCCCTTGGCGTAGAAGACGCCCTCGCCCACGACCAGGTCGAAGCCCTGGGCGGTGGCATAGCCCTGTATCTCGGTCACGAGATAGCGTTGAACCTTGCCGATCTCCTCGTTGCGCCGCGTGGACGCATCGTCCTGGAACTCGCCGGCCTTGCGGGAGAACTCACGCTGCTCGTCCCGGAACACCTTTTCCGTCTTGGTGCGGTCGGCCTCGGACATCACCGCGCCTTCCTTCTGCAGCTTCTCCTCGCGCGCCTTCAGGTCGTTCTGCATGGTGAGCAGCTCTCGGCGACGGGGCGCGAACTCGTTTTCCAGGCTCTGCATCGCCACCTTGGTTTGCGGAGCGTCTTCCAGCAGCTTCTGGAAATTCACGTACCCGATCTTGATCTCCGCGCTCGCCTGGGCGGACATGAGCAGTCCGCAGAGGCCGACGGCCGCCCACGAAATGCCGCGATTGAGAAAAGACATAGGGATATTTAAGACCTCGATTGTGCGGTCAAAATGCCTGACCGATGGAGA
>DATAUO010000294.1:0-2885 GCA_036268215.1 Steroidobacteraceae bacterium | reverse complement strand
CTCGAGGAAACCACCGTCACCATGACCGCGCCCGTGGAATTTCAGCTGAAGCAGATGCTCGAGATCCTGAAGCTGCGCATCGCCAAGCGCGGCATCGACGTCGCATGCCTCGAGGTGAAGGATCCCGAGGTGAACCTGGCGCGCGCCAAGCAGCTCGTGATCCTGAAGCATGGGATCGACGCCGACGCCGGCCGCAAGGTGTCGCGGCTGATCAAGGACTCGAAGCTCAAGGTCCAGGCTCAGGTGCAGGGCGACAAGGTGCGGGTCACCGGCAAGAAGCGCGATGACCTGCAGGAGGCGATCGCGCTCCTGCGCAAGGCCGACGTCGGCGTGCCGCTGCAATACAATAATTTCAGGGATTGACGCCTATTTCGGCGGCGCGGTCTTGCTCTTGGCGGGCTCCAGCCCCTTGGAGTAGATCACGCTGCCGTCGAGCTTGACGATGATGGCGTCGATGTCGTCGATACGATTGTAGATCTCCATCGCCTTCTCGGGCCCGAGCACGAACGCCGTCTTCGACAGTCCGTCGGTGCGGGTCGCGTACGGACCGATGACGGTCGCGCTGCGCACCTTGCTGGCCGAATGGCCGGTGTGCGGATCGATGATGTGGTGGTAGCGGACCCCGTTCTCCTCGAAATAACGCTCGTAGTCGCCCGAGGTGGAGATGGCGGCATCCACCAGCGGAATCCGGGTGATGACCTCTCCCTCGCCCTTGGTGGGATCGCGTATTCCGACCATCCAGGGCTTGCCGAATCGATCGCCGACGATGCGGCTGTCGCCGCCCGCGGAGACGTACATATGCGTGAAGCCGAAGGACTTCAGCACGTCGATGCCGCGGTCGACGGAGTACCCCTTGGCGATGCCGCCGAGGTCGATGCGAACCCCCTTCTGGGAGAACTGCACGGTCTCTCCCTTGGGATCCAGCAACACGTGACGGTAGTTGACGGCGGGGAGCGCCTCGCCGATCTGCTTCTCGTCGGGATGCACGTGCTTGCGGAAGTCGTACATGTAGCCGACGCTGGCGTAGGTGATGTCGAATGCGCCGTCGGTGAGCTCCGAATACTCGCGCGCCGTCTTGAGCAGGCCGAACAGCTCCCTGCTGATGTGCATCGGCCCGTCCGCCGCCTTGGCGTTGACCTGCGAGATCTCGCTGGTCGGCTTGTACGTGCTCATCGTGTCGTCGATGTGGCGCATCTCGGCCAGCACCGCGTCGATGGCATGCTCGGCCTTGTCCCGCTCCTTGTCCTCGGCCCAGAGCTCCACGGTGATGCGCGTGCCCATGATGCCGTCGGTGATCCTGCGCACCCATTCGGCGCGCGCCGGCCCCGCGGCCGTCATGCCGAGCAGCGCGACGAGGACGAGAGCGCGGCGGTTCATGGGGCCTATTCTCGCGAGTTCGGGGGGTCAGTCAACCGCGGCGGCGGGGCGATCGCGACCTCGCCGTCCAGCGCCACTGAAAGATCACCAGCGCGGCGCCGATCAAGCCGCCGAGGTGGGCGAAGTGCGCCACGTCGGCAAGCCTTCCCGTCACGCCGAGATAGAGCTCCACGCCGGCGTAACCCGCCGCGAACAGCCACATGGGAACCCCGATCGGCACGAAGAAAACGAAAACCTTGGCGTACGGAAACAACACGGCACAGGCAAGTATCAGCCCGAAGACGCCGCCCGACGCACCGACGACCGGCGCCGGGGGCGCCCCCAAGATCCCCGGCACGAACAGTTGCGTCAGCGCCGCCGTGATCACGGCGGCGAAGTAGCACGTCAGCAGCCGGCGCGGGCCGACCGCGTTTTCAACCGGCCGCCCGAACATCCACAGCGCCACCATGTTGAACAGCAGGTGCGCCAGGTTCTCGGTACTATGCAGAAACGCATAGGTCACGAGCTGCCAGACGTGGAAAAGAACCACCCCGTACACGGGCTGAAGCGGCTGCAGCGCGAACCAATGCTCCAGAAGCCCGTGGGTCGCGAGCTGCGCCACGAACACCGCGACGTTCGCGGCGATCAGGATCTTGACGGCGGAATATTTCATGCTCTACGGCGCATTCTACTGAACCTGGAAAGCAAACTCTCGTGAAGGCGGTATTCCTGGATTACGACACCGTGTCGGGCGGCGACCTCGACACGTCCGCGATGGCCCGCGCCGTCGGCGTGCTGGAGCTGTGCGACTGGAACGTCGCGCGGACGGCGGAGCGCATGCGGGACGCCGACATCGTGATGGTCAACAAGATCGAGCTGACTCGCGAGCTGCTCGGCGGCGCACCGCGGCTCAAGCTGGTGGCGATCGCGGGCACCGGCACGAACCATGTGGACGTGGCGGCGGCACGCGAGCTCGGCATCGGAGTTTGCAACGTGCGCGGCTACTGCACGGCGTCCGTCGTGCAGCATACCTGGGCGCTGATCCTGGCGCTCACGCGCCATCTGCACGAATTCTCCCGCATGGTCGGTGCGCGGGCATGGACGGACAAGGAGGTGGACACCGTTCTCGCGCATCCGATGCGCGAGCTCGACGGGCACACCCTCGGGATCGTCGGGTTCGGCGAGCTCGGCAGCGCGGTGGCCCGGACGGCGGAGGCGTTCGGCATGCTCGTGGTCATCGCGAATCGCCGGGGCGGCAAGCCTGAGCCGGGCCGCCTCGACCTGGATCACCTGCTGGCCGTCTCGGACATCGTCTCGCTGCACTGTCCGCTGACCGAGGCTTCTCGCCTGCTGATCGGTGCGCGCGAGCTTTCGCTCATGAAACGCGACGCGCTGCTGATCAACACGGCGCGAGCCGGTTTGGTCGACGGCGCCGCGCTGCGCGGCGCGCTCGAGGGCGGCAGGCTCGGCGGCGCGGGCGTCGACGTGTTCGCGCCCGAGCCCCCGCGGGACGACGATCCGCTGCTCGA
>DATAUO010000293.1:0-22529 GCA_036268215.1 Steroidobacteraceae bacterium | reverse complement strand
CGTTAAGCTATTGAAATACAGATAAAAATGACGTATTCAGCGATTTGAGCGACATAGTTCCGTCTCCAAACACGGACTGCTCGCGGCAGGGAGTGACAATTTTTGTCAGAGGCGGCGTCAATCCGCCTCCGCGATCTCCTCGTGATATTCGTCCTCGGCGTTGATGCTCCAGATGTCGGACTTGCCCCGCCCACCGTCGAGTATCGCGGTCACGGCACGGTCGGCCGCAAGCATGGAGTGATCCTGGTTGTTATAGCGATGCATGCCGTTGCGCCCCACCGGGTAGAGGTTCGGGAACTCCTCCAGGTAGGCGCGAACCTGGCCGAATTCGCGGTACTCGCCAAAATAGGCGGGGTATGCCTTGGGGACGCGCACCACCGTGCCGTCGAGGACGTCCCGGCGATCGATCATGCCGATGGTCTCGAGCTCCCGCGCGGCGAGATCGAGGAACCCGGGGTCGGTCATGCGCCAGAGCTCGTCGCCCTCGCGGCAAAAGTACTCGAGCCCGAGCCAGATCGTGTCGGGATCGGCTACCAGCGCCGGGCTCCAGTTGTTGAACACCTGCAAACGGCCCATTTTCACGTCGGGCTCCTGGATGTAAATCCAATTGTCCGGCGGCATCCCGTTCGCTGCGGCGCGATTGCCGTTCGGTTTCATTCTTCGCAGGAGCAGACCCGCGGTCATGAAATCGCGATAGGGCAGCCGGTCTGCGATCCGCGCGACCGTAGGGTCGGAAGGCTGAAGCATGGCGGTCAGATCCCGGACCGGCATGGTCGAGACGAGGAAATCGCAGGGCACTCTTCGGACCGGGCCGCCGGCTTGATCCCGCACCGTCACGGCCTCGATCCTCGCGCCGTCGCGCTCGATGCCGACGACCCGATGTCGGAGATGGATCTCGCCGCCGCGCGCAGCCACCTGGCGCGCCACGGTTTCCCACATCTGACCCGGGCCGAGCTTGGGGTACAGGAATCGCTCGATCAGGCTGGTCTCGGTGCGCTTCTGCGACGTGCCGGAATTCGCGCGCAAGCGGGTGGTCAGCGCGTGGGCGAGGGCCTTGGTGACCGAAAGTCCCTTGATGCGTTGTGCGCCCCACTCGGCGGAGATGTCGCCGCAGGGCACGCCCCAGACCTTTTCCGTGTAGTCCTTGAAAAAAGTGCGATACAAGCGCTGGCCGAATCGATTGACCAGGAAATCCTCGAGGGAGCTCTCCGGCATGCGCCTCGCGATCTGCGCCCGACCGTAGCTCACGCCGATGCGCAGCGTCTCCAGCAGCCCCATGTTGGCGACGGTCGCAGCATTGAGCTTGAGGGGATAATCGAAGAAGCGCCGGCGATAGAAGATGCGCGACAAACGCTCGCGCACCAGCATGACCGCATCGGAGGAAGCCGGGCCGGCGGCGGCGGGGACGAAGTCGCGGGATTGCTGCTGGTAATGGATGGTGACGGGCCGGTCCGGATACGCCTGCCCTGCGGCGACCGGCAGGATCTCCTGCCACCAGCGCATGACCCAGTCGGACTTCGAGAAGAAGCGATGGCCGCCGAGGTCCATGCGATTGCCGCGGTAGTTGACGGTCTTGGAGATGCCCCCGACCTGGCTGTCCGACTCGAACACGACGGGTACGAGATCCGAGCGCCGCTGCAGCTCGAGCGCTGCGGTGAGGCCGGCGGGGCCGGCTCCGGCGATTGCGACGACTTTTGCGGTCATCCCTGCGATCCTTCAGGCCGCCGACCGGCGCACGAACAGGATCTGCCGCCGCGCGATGAAATTGCACGTGAATGTGCAGCCCGCCGCGACGCCCTTGGCGAGCAGATAGTGCAAGCCCAGATAGTTTATCGCCAGCGACATCACCGCCGCATTGACGACGAGTCCCAGCGTGCCGATGGCCACGAAGCTCAGGAACTCGACGCGGCGATCGCATAGCCGGTGCTGCTTGAATGCAAGCTTGACCGATAGAACGTACGCGACGACGGCACCCGCGAGGAACGAGGTCGTGGCCGCGGACAGGTAGCCCCATCCAAGGAAATGAACCAGGGTCCACAGGATCGCCACATCCACGGCCAGTGCCGCCGCGGAGGCCGCGCCGTAGCCGGCGGCCTCTCGAATCAGGGTCCTCGGGTCCGCGGAGCGAGTCGCACTCATCCCCGCGGAGCCTCGGCCCGCACTCGCCGGCAGTCGTACAGGTTCCAGTCCTTGAAGTCGCCGGCATGCGCATGGCGGAGCGGGGCAAAGCCGAGGTCCTCCTTGGCAATGACGAACCCGAGGACGGGATCGGCGCATATCGCCGCGAGGTTGTCGCGCGTCAGAGGCCGGCTCGAGTCCTCCGGCTTCCCGCTCTTGTCGTCCCGCGCGATCAGATTGAGGATCTCGTAGTCCGGCTCGCCGATCGGCAGCAGCACGCGTGCCCGCCTCTCCACCTCCATCGCGGTGGCACGCGAGAACACGACGCCCGCGGACTGATCCACCGAAAGATAGCTGGGCCGATCGAGCGTGAACCAGATGAATCCCGCGGCCTTCCTCATGGGAACTATCAGTACGTTCTCGGCGGCCGGAATGACGGCGCGCCAATCGGCGAATTCCGAGGCTTGTGCGGGCGATCCCGAGGGGTCCGCGCGGTTGAGCGACTGGGGCAACGCGCGCGGCAGGAAGGCAAGCATCGCGGCGGAGGCAAGCAGCGGAGCCCATGTCGACCGCGCCGAGATCATCCAGCGGCAGAAAAGCCAGAAGATGAGCAGCGCGCACACCTGCAGGTTGAACACACCGCGTATGCGGTCGATCCACAGAGGCTCGGAGCTGACCTGCGCTCGCGGCGAGGTGAACAGCATCCACAGATTCGCCAGCGACCATGCGGCGATGATCGCGATCAGCGCATAGGCCGCCCAGGGCAGCCATCGAGCGGTGGGCGCCTGAACGTGGCCGCGCACCAGCCACAGGATTAGCGCGGCGGCGAGCGCCGGCAGCACGGGCAGCGGCGCGAAGGTCCAGGAGGCAATCAGCAGCACTGCGCACAACATGCCGACATCGTGCCCGCGCCACAGGCGCGCGGCCGTCGGCACCAGCACCAGCACGCTGACGAAGCCGCTCACCCAGAACCATCGCCACGCCTGCCCCTGAAGCAGCAGCGCCAAGGGTCCGATAGATCCCGCGATCCAGGCGATCGCAAGTCCAGCGGCGCCGACCAGCATGGCACCGAGGCATAGCCGCCGCGCGCGGTCATCGAGCGTCAGCGCGCCCAGCGTCAGGCAGATGAAGACGCGGGCGTGCATCTGCCAATCCGTCCATTTCCAGTAGCCCAGGAACAGGAACTGGGAGCGTTGCTTGACGACCTCCAGCCATGGCCCGTCGATCACCGTGAGCAACCCGGACCGCGCATGCATTCGCGCCCCGGCCAGTGCGATCATGAGGACCGCGGCGAGCGCGGCCGTTGCCCCGGCGAGCGCCCGCCGCGCCCCGAGATGCAGATGGATGAGCAACAGCAGACCCGGCAGCACCATGAGCGGATGAACAGCCAGGGCCGCGACCGCCACCGCGAGGGCGAGGCGCGGGCGTCCGTGGAAATGCAGCGCGAGCGCCGTCACGACCAAGGCTTCGCCGAGCGAGCGCGCGGAGAGATAGAACTCGGCGTAATGGAAGATGCTGTAGCCGCCATAAAAGCTCACGCAGATGATCAGCGCGGCGGCCGCGAGCCACGCGGTGGCCGGATCCCAGAGCGCGCGCGCCACGCTCCAGGCGGCCCCGAAGAACCACACCGTGCAGATCACGAACAGCAGGCGCCCCGCCGGCTGGAGTCCGAGCATGCCGATGAATCCGGCATACATCGGCGAGAACACGGTGAAGCGGTCCTGGGAGCCGTACGCCAGGTAGATGTCGTTTGCGAGATTCGGCCGAAGGCGGACCATGGCCTGCAGGGCGTAGAGCTCGCCGTCGCGGCTGAGCCCGGTGTAGTGATGCAGCACCACCCAGAGAACGAGCAGCGCCAACGCGAGGCAGGCCGGCACCAGCAGGGGCCGGAGCGCGAACGATCCAGGCGTCCGCGCGCCATGTAGGGTGTCCATCGCCATCATCTGCCGGATTATGTCTTGTCGGATGCGGCCGTTGTAGCCGAGGGTCGCAGGAGTGTGAGCAGGGTCACTCGATTCCCAGCTTCTTGATCCGGTAGCGCAGGGCCCGGAACGACATGCCGAGCACCTTGGCCGCCGCGGTCTTGTTGTAGCGCGTCTGCTCCAGCGCCTTGATGATGGCGTCGCGCTCGATGCCCTCGAGCTGATCGCCCAGCGCGCCCTCGGCCGCGGCCGTCGACCCACCACGGGCCGCGGCGCTCGGCGACGGCCGCAGCTGGATGTCCTCGATGCGGATCTCGCCGCTCGTCGTCAGGGTGATCGCCCGCTCGAGGATGTTCTCGAGCTCGCGCACGTTGCCCGGGAAGCCGTAGCTCTCGAGCGCATCGAGCGCCTCGTCGGCAAGCATCGGCGGCGTGATCTTCATGCGCCGCCCGAGGCGGCGCAGGATCGCTTCGGCGAGCTCCGGCACGTCCTCGGGCCGCTCGCGCAGCGACGGGACCCTGAGCTCGATCACGTTGACGCGGTAGAACAAGTCTTCACGAAATTTGCCCTCGGCGACCAGCTGCGACAGGTTCTTGTGGGTTGCCGAGAGGATGCGCACGTCGACCGGCGTCTCCTGCGACTCGCCGATCGGGCGGATGGCCTTCTCCTGGATCACGCGCAGCAGCTTCACCTGCATGTGCAGCGGCAGATCCGCGATCTCGTCCAGGAACAGCGTGCCGCCCTCCGCGGACTGGATCAGTCCCTTTTTGTCGCCGACGGCGCCGGTGAAGCTGCCGCGCTTGTGGCCGAACAGCTCGCTCTCCATGAGCTCGGTGGGGATGGCGCCGCAATTCACCGGCACGAAGGCCTGGTCGCGCCGCGGGCCGGATTCGTGGATCAGCTTGGCCACCAGCTCCTTGCCCGTGCCCGACTCGCCCGAGATATGCACCGGAGCCTGGCTGCGCGCCACCCGGCCGATCATCTCGCGCAACGCGTGCATGGCCGGGGATTCGCCCAGCAGCCGCGGAGCGAAGTGGCTGGTGTCGCCGGCCGCATCCTCGGACAGCTTGACGGCAGCGGACACCAGCTTGCGCAAGCCGGAGAGATCCAGCGGCTTGGACACGAAATCGAAGGCGCCGAGCTTCAGGGCGCGCACCGCCGTCTCCATGTTGCCGTGAGCCGTGATCATGGCGACCGGCACGGTGGGGCAGTACTGCTGTATCCATTTCACCAGGTCGAGGCCGTCGCCGTCCGGAAGCTTCATGTCGGAGAGGCACAGGTCGAAGCGCTCGGATTTGAGCAATCGCTGCGCCGCCGCGATGCTGCCGGCGGTCCGCGGATTCATGTCCATCCGTTTCAGCGTGATCGACAGGAGCTCGCACAGGTCGGGCTCATCGTCGACGATCAGAACCGCAGGGGTGGCCATCGGGTTATTCTAGCCGCAGTGCCGTCACGGCCATGCGTCAGCCCTCCCAGCGCCGCGGATCGCTGAACACGATGCGGAAGATGCTGCCGTCGCCGCCGCGCGGCTCGTACAGGAGCACGGCGCGATTCAGCTGACACAGCTCACGGGCGATGAACAACCCGAGACCCGTGCCGCCCTTGCGGCCCGTGAAGAACGGCTCGAAGATGCGGTCGGCCGCCTGCGTGTCTATCCCGGCGCCGCGATCCGCGACTTCCAGGTAGGGTCGATTGCTCGGGCTCAGGCGGCCGAGGCGGACCTCGGCGCGCACGCCGTCGCGCTCCTCGCCGTACTTGAGCGCGTTCTCGCACAGGTTCCACGCCACCTGGTGCAGGTGACTCGGGTCGAAGCGCACCTCGAGGTCGATCGCCTCCTCGCGCAGCACGATCTGGCCGGGCGCGACCTGCATGGTCTCGCGGAATTCGTCCATGAACTCGTGAATCCAGTCGGCGAGCGTGAGGCGCGTCGGCTTGGTGGCTTCGCGGCGCGAGAGCTGCAGCACGTTGTTGATGATGCCGCTGACCCGCTCGGAGTTGTTGCGGATGATGTCGGTCAGCCGCCGCTCGTCGTCGCCGATGTGGGCACTCTCCGCGAGCAGCTGGCCGGCATGACTCATGGCGCCGACCGGGTTCCTGATCTCGTGCGCAATGCTCGCCGACAGCCGGCCGAGCGCGGCGAGCTTGCCTTGCTGGACGCGCTCGGCCATGAGGCTCGTGTCCTCGAGAAAGATGAGCGTGGGCCCGGGCGTCAGGCCCCCGAGCGGGGCGAAATGCGGTTGTATGACGCGCGCGCCGTCCGCGGCGACGAAGCTCGAGGGGGTGTTCTCCGTGCGGTCATTCTGGCGCCAGGTCGTGAGCGAGTAGAGCAGCCGCGGCGACACCTCGCCGACCAGCGCGCCGGGCACGGCGTGATCGTCGCCCAGGATCTCGGCGGCCGATTCGTTGATCAGGCGGATCTTGTCGGCGCCGTCGACCACCAGCAGGCTCTCGCGCAGGTGCTGCACGATGTACTGCGACAGCTCGGCCAGGTTGGCGAGGTCGAGATCCTTCTGGCGCACCAGGTCTTCGCTCTCGCGCATCTGGCCGGCGAAGAAGCTCGCGGCTGCGGCGATCGCGAACAGGACGATGCCGAGCAGACCCGCGGTCGCGTACGTGGTGATGTCGACGTGACTGGTGATTTGCTCCCATATCGTCTGCGCGAGCACCGCGACGGTCGCGATGGCGGCGAGAAACAGGGCGCTGCGAGTCGTCAACAGGAAGGCGAGCCCGCCGACCGGCATCAGCATCAGAAGGCCGAGTCCGCTTCCCACGCCGCCCCAGGATTGCAACAGCATGATCGAGACGGACAGATCCACCGCGCCCTGCAGCAGGGTCTGCACCCCCGCGCCGGCGAGCCTGCGGCGCACCACGATGACGTTGGCGAGGCCGAAACAGAGGTAGAACACCGCCGCGCCGAAGAACAGCCGAGGCGACCCGATCTCCAAGCCCCGCGCCCCGCCGACGGCATAGAGCCCGAGGAGCACCAGCGGGACCAGAACGCGGTACAGGTTGAGGAGCCCGAGCACGCGCCAATTCAGTGCGGACTGCGAATTGATGTCGGGCTCGAACTGATGAATCAACGGAGGTCCTCGACGCCGCTTTGCGCTGCAGTGGAGCTTAATTCAGAATAGCGCGCCTTCCCTTATCGGCGCGCAGGGACATTTCATGAATTTGCACGAATACCAGTCGAAGCGGCTATTCGCTAAATATGCGATCCCCGTCCCACGAGGCGAGGTGGCGGGGTCGCCCGAGGAGGCGGTCGCGGCCGCAGAGCGGCTCGGCGGCGCCCTTTGGGTGGTGAAGGCCCAGGTCCATGCGGGCGGCCGCGGCAAGGCGGGCGGCGTGAAGGTGGCGCGGGACCTCGAGGCGGTACGATCCGCGGCGGCGGCCATGATCGGCACCCGGCTGACGACGCACCAGACGGGACCCGAGGGTCTGCCCGTCAGCCAGGTTTACGTCGAGACGGGCTCCAAGATCGCGCGCGAGATCTATCTCAGCCTGGTGCTCAACCGCGAGGCCGGCCGTATCGCCTTCGTCGCCTCTGCGGCCGGCGGAATGGACATCGAGGAGGTCGCGGCGCACTCGCCCGAGAAGATCATCCGGGTGAACGTGCATCCGGCGGCGGGGCTCCAGGACTACCAGTGCCGTCAGCTCGCCTTCGGCTTGGGGTTGACGGGCCAGCAAGGCGCAGAGTTCGGCAAGATCGCGCATGCGCTCTACGACCTGTACCTGGGACTGGACGCCAGCCTCGTCGAGATCAATCCACTGATCGTGACGGAAGACGGGAAACTGCTCGCGCTGGACGCCAAGATCAACATCGAGGACAACGCGCTGTTTCGACACAAGGATCTCGCGGCCTTGCGCGATGACTCGCAGGAGGATCCGATGGAGCGGCGCGCGGCCGAGCACGAGCTGAACTACGTCTCGCTCGACGGCAACATCGCCTGCATGGTGAACGGCGCGGGACTCGCCATGGCGACCATGGACCTGATCCAGCTTCAGGGCGGACATCCCGCGAACTTTCTCGACGTGGGCGGCGGCGCGACCAAGGAGCGCGTCGCGGCCGCTTTCAAGCTGATCCTCTCGAATCGCAACGTGACCGCGATCCTCATCAACATCTTCGGCGGCATCGTCCGCTGCGACATGATCGCAGAAGGCATCATCGCGGCGGTGAAGGAGGTCGGCGTGAGCATTCCGGTGATCGTGCGGCTGGAGGGGACCAACGCGCCGCCGGCCCGCGAGTTGCTCGCGAAGAGCGGACTTGCCATCACGCCGGCCGCCGATCTCACCGATGCCGCCCAGAAGGCGGTCAGCCTGGCGGGAGGTGCGCGAGCCGCGGGCGGTTCGAGCGGCGCGGGCGCCAGGCGCGGCGCGGGAGCACGGGCATGAGCATTCTGGTCGACAAGAGCACCAAGGTCATCTGCCAGGGCTTCACCGGCAAGCAGGGGACGTTCCATTCCGAGCAGGCGCTCAAGTACGGAACCCGGCTGGTGGGCGGCGTCACGCCCGGACGCGGCGGGCAGCAGCACCTCGGCCTTCCGGTCTTCGATACGGCCAAGGAAGCGGTGGCGCGCACCGGTGCCACCGCGAGCATGATCTATGTCCCGGCGGCCTACGCGGCGGACGCGATCCTCGAGGCGGCCGATTCGGGCGTCGAGCTCATCGTCTGCATCACCGAGGGCATTCCGGTCAACGACATGGTGCGCGTCAAGGCGACGCTCGCGAGCTACCGGACGCGCCTGATCGGCCCGAACTGCCCCGGCATCATCACGCCGGGCGAATGCAAGATCGGCATCATGCCGGGATTCATTCATAAGAAGGGCCGCATCGGCATCGTGTCGCGATCGGGAACCCTGACCTATGAGGCGGTCTTCCAGACCACCAACAACGGTCTCGGACAGAGCACCTGCGTCGGCATCGGCGGCGACCCGGTGCGCGGCATGAATTTCATCGACGTCCTGGAGCTGTTCGAGCGCGACCCGAAGACGGAAGGCATCGTCATGGTCGGCGAGATCGGCGGCAGCGACGAGGAGGCGGCCGCGGCCTATATCCGCAAGAACGTGAGCAAGCCCGTGGTGGCCTACATCGCCGGCGTGGCGGCGCCGCCCGGCAAGCGCATGGGCCATGCCGGCGCGATCGTCGCCGGCGGCAAGGGCACCGCGGCCGCCAAGTTCGAAGCGCTCGAGGCCGCCGGCATCACCACCGTGCGCTCGCCTGCCGAAATGGGGACGGCCATTGCGGGCCGGCTCGCGCGCAAGACGCGCTCGACGGCGAAGCGTGCGGCGGCAAAGAAGTCGGTCTCGAAGGCGCCCGCGCGGCGCAAGTCCTCCGGCACGCGCCGCCCGGCCGGGCGCGCGCGCCGTCCAAAATAGAGGCCGGCGTGGCCGAACCCCGGTTGCGTTGCGTTCTGGCGCAGCTCAATTTCATCGTCGGCGACGTCGACGGCAACACCTCGCGCATCGTCGCCGCGGCCGCGGAAGCACGTGACCGCCACCACGCCGACGTCATCATGGTGCCGGAGCTCGCGGTGTCGGGTTATCCGCCCGAGGACCTGTTGTTCCATTCGGGCATGAGACTGCAGGTCGGGCGCTCGATCGAGCGCCTGAAGAGCGAGGTGCGCGGCATCACCCTCATCGCCGGGTACCCGGAGTACGCGGGCTCCAGGATATTCAATTCCGCCATCGTGATCCGCGACGGCGCCGTGCTCGCCAATCATCGCAAGGCCTGCCTGCCGAACTATCGGGTGTTCGACGAGAAGCGCTACTTCACGCCGGGCACGGAGCCCACCGTCGTCGATCTCAACGGCGTGAAGGCGGGCGTGCTGGTCTGCGAGGACGTGTGGGATGCGGCGCCGGCCGGTCAGGCGCGCGCCGCCGGCGCAAAGGTGCTGCTCATCATCAATGCATCGCCCTACGAGGCCGGCAAGCAATCGCAGCGCGAGCAGGAGGTCTGCGGGCCCCGCGTCGGCGAGACCGGCATTCCCGTCGCGTTCGTGAACCTGGTCGGCGGCCAGGACGAGCTGGTGTTCGACGGCAACTCCTTCGTGATGGATGCCCGGGGCCGGGTCACGACGCGGGCGCCGGCCTTCACCGAGGGCCTGTACGCCGTCGACCTCGCGATCGATTCCGCGGGCGACGTGGCGCCGGTCCCCGGAGAGATCGCGCCCCTGCAAGGACCGGAGGAAAGCGTCTACGGCGCGCTGGTGCAGGGCACGCGCGACTACGTGGACAAGCATCGCTTTCCGGGCGCCGTGGTGGGCCTCTCGGGCGGGGTGGATTCCGCGCTCACGCTGGTGATCGCCGCCGACGCGCTCGGCGCCGGCCGCGTGCATTCCGTCTCGATGCCGTCGCGCTACACCTCGCAGATGAGCAAGGACGATGCCGCGCTGCAGGCGCGCTGGCTCGGGGTCGAGCACAGCGAGATCTCCATCGAGGGCATGTTCGATGCCACGCTTGCCGCCTTGAAGGACGAGTTCGCGGGGCGGCAGCCGGACACGACCGAAGAGAACATCCAGGCGCGCTGCCGCGGTGTCCTGCTCATGGGGATCTCCAACAAGACCGGCAAGATGCTGCTGACCACGGGCAACAAGAGCGAGATGGCGGTGGGCTACGCCACGCTGTACGGCGACATGGCCGGCGGCTTCGCACCGATCAAGGATTGCAGCAAGCTCCTCGTCTATCGCCTCTGCGCCTGGCGCAACGCGAAATCGCAGGTCATTCCGGCGAGAGTCATCGAGCGGCCGCCGTCGGCCGAGCTGCGCTTCGATCAGAAGGATACCGACAGCCTGCCGCCCTACGAGGTGCTGGATCCGATTCTCGAGGCGTTCATCGAGGAAGATCTCTCCGTCGATCAGATCGCCGCCCGCGGCTTCGATCGCGCGACGGTCGGCCGCATTCTCGACATGGTCAAGCGCAACGAATACAAGCGGCGTCAGGCGCCGCCGGGGGTTCGCGTCAGCGGCCGCGCCTTCGGGCGCGACTGGCGCTATCCCATCACCAGCGGGTACAAGACGCGGTAGCCGGGAGTGTCGTCCGGACGGCCTCCCCCGGACGACGCCCCTGGCGCGGGCGGAGCACGCCTAGAGGAATCGCCACCAGTGCTTCTTCGGGGCCACGTCCCGGTCGCTGCCGGGGTAGTTCGCGTCGTAGACCTTCTCCGCGTTCGCGGCCAGGTCGTCCATCTTGAGCGCGCGATACGCATCCACCAGCACCTTGACCGAGCCCTTGACCGCGGGCGCGCCGTCGTAGTTCTCGATGCAGAACTTGGCGCGGTTCAGCGCGCCGACGTAGGCGCCGCGGCGCATGTAATAGAGCGCCACGTGCAGCTCGAAATCGGCCAGCCGATTGCGCAGGAAGATCATGCGTTGCCGCGCATCGGCGACGTACTCGCTGTGCGGGTATTTGTCGAGGAGCTGCTGGAAGGCGTCGAAGGATTTGCGCGCGTTCACCGGCGGGCGCTGGGACAGGTCGACGTTGAACCTGCGCTCCAGCCAGTTCGATTGCCGCTCGAAGTAGATCAAGCCCTTCATGTAGTAGGCGTAGTCCACGCGCGGATTGGTCGGATTCTCGCGAATGAAGGTATCCGCGGCGTCGACGGCGGGGTCGACCTGGTGAGCCTTGTAATAGGCGTAGATCAGGTCGAGCTGGGCCTGGCGAGCCGGCTCGCTGAAGGGAAACCGCGACTGCAGGTTCTCGAGCTCCTTGATCGCCTGCCCGTAGCTCGAGTTCCTCATGTCCTTCTGCGCGCGCGCGTAGATGACCTCGGGACCCGATTTGGCATCGTCCCGGCGATGGCTGCGGCATCCGGTCGCGACCAGGGCGACGGCCGCCGCAAGCAACAGCACGCGGCTCACGGAGAGAAGATCACGCAGTCTCAAGGTCGATTCCTTACAATCCCCATTTGGAAAGCGCGGCAGTATACCCGATGCCCGCCGGGAGCCCGTCGACGGCCCGCGGCCGCGCCGCCGCAGCTAACTTCGAGTACCCGATGCCCGCAGAGTTCCGACCCATTGAGTTGACCATCCCGCCGGAGCTGGCCGGCGAGCGCTTGGACAGCGCCCTGGCGCGGCTCATGCCGGCCCACTCGCGCACGCGGATCAAGGGCTGGATCGAGGCCGGGGCGGTCCGGGTCGGGCGCGATCCCTGCAAGCCCCGCGACCGGGTGGAGGCGGGCGCCCGGGTGCGCATCGAGGCCGCCCCCGCCGCGGCCGCCCATCATCCCATCGAGCCGGAAGCCATCGAGCTCGACGTGGTGCACGAGGACGAGGACGTGCTGATCATCGACAAGCCGGCGGGTCTCGTGGTTCACCCCGGCGCGGGAAACCCGCGCCACACCCTGCAGAACGCGCTGCTCGCGTTCGATGCCCGCCTGGCGGAGCTGCCGCGCGCCGGGCTGATCCATCGGCTGGACAAGGATACGAGCGGCCTTCTGGTGGTGGCGCGGACCCCCGAGGCACAGACCTCGCTGACGCGGCAGCTGATGGCGCGCACCATGTCGCGAGAGTACGTCGCCGTCGCGACCGGCGTGATGACGAGCGGCGGCACGATCGATGAGCCGATCGGCCGGCACCGGGCGGACCGATTGCGCATGGCGGTACGCCCCTCGGGACGCGCGGCCGTGACGCACTATCGAGTCGCCGAGCGGTTTCGGGCGCATACCTTCGTGCGCGTGAAGCTCGAGACCGGCCGCACGCACCAGATCCGGCTGCACCTCGCGCACATCAAATATCCCATCGTCGGAGATCCGGTCTACGGCGGCCGCCTCGCGCTGCCCAAGGGCGCGAGTCCCCCGCTGATCGAGGTATTGCGCGGGTTCAAGCGGCAAGCGCTGCATGCGGAAAGCCTGGGTTTCCTGCACCCCCGGACCGGCAAGGCGCTCGCGGCGAGCAGGCCGGTGCCGGAAGATTTCCGCCGGCTCCTCGAAGCCTTGCGCGAGGACGCGAAGGCCGGCGCGAAAGAGACGCGCCGACCCACGCGCAAGGCTCGCAGGCTGCGGGCATGAGCGAGGCCGGCCCGCACTGGCTCGAGCCCGACTGGCCCGCGCCGGCGCGGATTCGCGCGGTCTCGACGCTGCGCGGCGGGGGCGTGAGCACGGGACCCTATGCCTCGCTCAACCTCGGCAGCCGCTCGGGCGACGATCCGTCCGCCGTGGCCACGAATCGCCGGCGTCTCCTCGCCGCCGCACGGGTGCCGGGCGAGCCGTCCTGGCTCGCGCAGGTGCACGGTGCAGGAGTGATCGACCTGGATGCCGCGGCGCCCGGCGATGCGCCGCCGGCCGCGGACGCATCCGTGGCCCGGCGCGCCGGCGTGGTCTGCGCCATTCTGACCGCCGATTGCATGCCCATCCTCCTGACCTCGGAGTCAGGCGACGTGGTCGCCGCGGCCCATGCGGGATGGCGCGGGCTCGCGGGCGGCGTGATCGAGGCGACCGTGGCGGCCATGGCGGCCCCGGCGACGCTGATGGCGTGGCTCGGTCCGGCGATCGGGCCCAGCCATTTCGAGGTGGGACCCGAGGTGCTCGAGGCCATGCTCCGGAGCGATGCGGGCGCCGCCGTCGGGTTCACGCCGAATGCGCGAGGAAGGTACCTGGCCGACCTGGAGCTGCTCGCCCGGCGGCGGCTCGAGGCGCTCGGCGTGCGGCGCATCCACGGCGGCGGGCGGTGTACCTTCAGCGATGCGCAATGCTACTTCTCGCATCGCCGTGACCAGGGCAAGACCGGCAGGCACGCCACGCTCATCTGGCGGGAGGCCGCGCCGGGCCCGGATAGGGGGTAAAAGCCGTTGAATTGGGGGCTGGAAGCCCCAGTTAGGGACCAACAAAAGCACTTTTGAAGGCGATATTCCATGCGAATGGACAAGTTGACGACCAAGTTCCAGGGGGCACTGGCGGATGCCCAGTCCCTGAGCATTGGGCGCGACAATCAATACATCGAGCCGGTGCACCTCATGGCGGCGCTGCTCGAGCAGCAGGGCGGCACGGCGCGGCCCTTGCTCGAGAAGGCCGGCGTGCAGGTGACCAAGCTTCGCTCGGACCTGTCCGCCGCCCTGGATCGCCTTCCCAAGGTGGAAGGGGCCGCGGGCGAGGTCCACCTCGGCAACGATCTCAACAAGCTCCTGAACGTCACCGACAAGCTCTCCCAGCAGCGCGGCGACCAGTTCATCTCCAGCGAGCTGTTCGTGCTCGCGGCATGCGACGACAAGGGCGAGCTCGGCCGTCTGCTCAAGTCCAACGGCGCGTCCAAGGCGGGGCTCGAAAAGGCCATCGACGAGGTGCGCGGCGGCGCCAAGGTCGACGACGCGGGCGCGGAGGAGAACCGCCAGGCGCTCGAGAAATACAGCATCGATCTCACCGAGCGTGCGAGCTCGGGCAAGCTCGACCCGGTGATCGGCCGCGATGACGAGATCCGCCGCACCATCCAGGTTCTGCAGCGGCGCACCAAGAACAATCCCGTGCTCATCGGCGAGCCCGGCGTCGGCAAGACCGCCATCGTCGAGGGACTGGCGCAGCGCATCGTCAACGGCGAGGTTCCCGAGGGCTTGCGCAACAAGCGCATCCTGGCATTGGACATGGGCGCGCTGATCGCCGGCGCCAAGTTCCGCGGCGAGTTCGAGGAGCGCCTGAAGGCGGTGCTCAACGATCTGGCGAAGCAGGAAGGCCAGGTGATCCTGTTCATCGACGAGCTGCACACCATGGTGGGAGCGGGCAAGGCCGAGGGTGCGATGGACGCGGGCAACATGCTGAAGCCGGCGCTCGCGCGCGGCGAGCTTCACTGCGTCGGCGCGACCACGCTCGACGAGTACCGCAAGTACATCGAGAAGGACGCGGCGCTGGAGCGCCGTTTCCAGAAGGTGCTGGTGGATGAGCCGTCGGTGGAGGACACCATCGCGATCCTGCGCGGCCTGAAGGAGCGCTACGAGGTGCACCATGGCGTGGAGATCACGGATCCGGCCCTCGTCGCCGCGGCAACGCTGTCGCATCGCTACATCTCGGACCGGCAGCTGCCGGACAAGGCCATCGATCTGATCGACGAGGCCGGCGCGCTGATCCGCATGGAGATCGATTCCAAGCCCGAGGCGCTCGACAAGCTCGAACGCCGCATCATCCAGCTCAAGATCGAGCGCGAGGCGCTGAAGAAGGAGTCGGACGAGGCCTCGCGCAAGCGTCTGTCGACCCTGGAAGAGGCGCTCAAGGGCCTCGAGAAGGAATATTCCGATCTCGAGGAGGTGTGGAAGGCGGAGAAGGCGACCGTGCAGGGCGCGGCCCACATCAAGGAGGAGCTGGAGCGGGCGCGCACCGATCTCGATGCGGCGCGCCGTGCGCAGGATCTCGGTCGCATGTCCGAGCTGCAGTACGGGCGCATTCCCGCCCTCGAGCAGCGGCTGGCGAAGGCGATCGAGGCGGAGCAGAAGGCCGCCAACCAGCTGGTGCGCAACTCGGTGACGGAGGCCGAGATCGCGGACATCGTGTCCAAATGGACCGGCATTCCGGTGTCGCGCATGCTCGAGGGCGAGCGCGAGAAGCTGTTGCGCATGGAAGAGGTGCTGGGCCGCCGCGTGGTGGGACAAGAGGAGGCGGTCAAGGCCGTGGCGGATGCGATCCGCAGGTCCCGCGCGGGATTGTCGGACCCGAATCGCCCGAGCGGGTCCTTCATGTTCCTCGGGCCGACGGGCGTCGGCAAGACCGAGCTGTGCAAGGCGCTGGCGGAATTCATGTTCGACACCGAAGAGGCGCTGGTGCGCATCGACATGTCCGAGTTCATGGAGAAGCATTCGGTCGCGCGCCTGATCGGCGCGCCGCCGGGCTACGTCGGCTACGAGGAGGGGGGCTATCTCACCGAGGCGGTGCGCCGGCGGCCCTATTGCGTGATCCTCCTCGATGAGATCGAGAAGGCCCATCCCGATGTATTCAACGTGCTCCTGCAGGTGCTCGATGACGGGCGCTTGACCGACGGCCAAGGGCGTACGGTGGACTTCAGGAACACCGTGGTGATCATGACTTCGAATCTCGGATCGCAGGTCATCCAGGAGCTCGGCGGCGAGGCCAACTACGCCAAGATGAAGGAGGCGGTCATGCAGGTGGTCAGCCAGCATTTCCGGCCGGAATTCATCAACCGAGTCGACGACATCGTGGTGTTCCATTCGCTCGGGCGCGAGCAGATCCGCGCCATCGTCGACATCCAGCTCGGGCGGCTGCGGCAGCGGCTGGCCGAGCGCGACATCACGCTCCAGCTGGACGATGCGGCGCGCGATCGCATCGGCGAGGCGGGCTTCGATACCGTCTATGGCGCGCGGCCGCTCAAGCGCGCGATCCAGTCGCAGATCGAGAATCCGCTCGCGCAGCGGATCCTGCGGGGAGATTTCGTCGCAGGGGATCGCGTAGTCGGCAAGCTCAAGCGCGACTCGCTGGTCTTCGAGAAAGAGCGCCTGCACTAACGCCGCGGAGAACGGCGCTGGTCCGCTATAATCGGCTATTTGGTTTGGGACGGCCGATGAGGCCCAGATTACGGGATTGACATGCCTTTCTACGAGTACCAATGCAAGAACTGCGGCCACGACCTCGAGGCCATGCAGAAGATCAACGATCCGCCGCTGAAGAAGTGCCCTCATTGCGGCAAGTCGCAGCTCGAGCGGCTGATGTCCGCGCCCGTGTTCAGGCTCAAGGGCGGCGGCTGGTACGAGACCGACTTCAAGGGGGATCAGGACAGCAAGCGCAATCTCGCCGATCGGCCGGATGCCGACGCCCCGAAGGAGGCGAAGGACGCGAAGGAGGGAGACAAGGCGGCCGACAAATCCTCGGAGGCGAAGAGCACCGAGAGCAAGGACGGCAAGGACGGCAAGGAAAGCAAGGAAAGCAAGGACGGCAAGCCGGCCGAAAAGTCCCCGGACAAGCCGGTCAAGGAATCGAAGCCCGCGCGCGCGGGGCAGAAGCGGAGCGGTGGGCCCGCGAAAGCCGGCTCGCATCGGCCGGCGCGCAAGGCGCCGCCGAAGCGGCGCAAGGGGCGGCGCTGATGCGCAGCCACTACTGCGGACAGGTGGACGAGTCGCTGATCGGCCAGACCGTGACCGTCGCGGGCTGGGCACATCGCCGCCGCGACCATGGGGGAGTCATCTTCGTGGATCTGCGCGATCGGGAGGGGTTGCTGCAGATCGTGTTCGATCCCGACCGTGCGCAAGTGTTCGCGCTCGCCGAGCGCGTGCGCAACGAGTACGTGCTCGCGGTCAGGGGACTGGTGCGCGCCCGCCCCGCGGGCACCGCGAACGCAAACCTCGCGTCCGGCCAGGTCGAATTGCTCTGCCACGAGCTGGAGATACTCAACCGCTCGGAGCCCCTGCCGTTCCAGCTCGACGAGCATGTGAGCGAGGAGGTGCGGCTGCGCTACCGCTACATCGATCTGCGGCGCGAGGAGATGCGCGAGCGTCTGTTGCTGCGCCATCGAATCACGCGTGCGATGCGCCAGTATCTCGATGCGGGGGGCTTCATCGACATCGAGACGCCGATGCTGTCGAAGGCGACACCCGAGGGCGCGCGCGATTATCTCGTTCCCAGCCGCACGCATGCCGGCAAGTTCTTCGCGCTGCCCCAGTCACCGCAGATCTACAAGCAACTCCTGATGATGTCGGGGTTCGACCGCTACTATCAGATCGTGCGTTGTTTTCGCGACGAGGATCTGCGCGCCGACCGGCAGCCCGAGTTCACGCAGCTGGACATAGAGACCTCGTTCCTCGACCAGGGCAGCATCCAGGAATTGATGGAAGGCCTGGTGCGGCATCTCTTCAAGCAGGTGCTCGGCGTCGATTTGCCGGATCCCTTTCCGCGCATGAGCTATGCGGAGGCCATGCGGCGTTTCGGATCGGACAAGCCGGATTTGCGCGTCGCGCTCGAGCTCACCGACGTGGCGGACCTGGTCAAGGGCTGCGACTTCAAGGTGTTCGCCGGACCGGCCGCGGATCCCGGCGGCCGAGTGGCCGCGCTGTGCGTGCCGCGGGGCGGGAAGCTGTCGCGCAAGGAGATCGACGACTACACCGCGTACGTGGCGCGCTATGGCGCCAAGGGCCTGGCCTACGTCAAGGTGAACGAGATCGCCAAGGGCCGCGACGGATTGCAGTCTCCGATTCTCAAGTTCCTGAGCGACGCCGCGGTCGAGGGAATTCTCGAGCGGACCCGCGCCGCGGACGGCGACCTGATCTTCTTCGGCTCGGACACCGCCAAGGTCGTGAGCGATGCCCTGGGAGCGCTGCGCCTCAAGGTCGGGCAGGATCTCGGGATGGTGGCGTCCGGCTGGCGGCCGCTCTGGGTGGTCGACTTTCCGATGTTCGAGTGGGACCCCGAAGCCAAGCGCTGGCAGGCCATGCACCATCCGTTCACGAGTCCCGCGAATCTCGACTACGCCGCGCTCGCGGCGAGTCCGGGCGAGGCCACGGCGAAGGCGTATGACATGGTGCTGAACGGCTCGGAGATCGGCGGCGGCTCGGTCCGTATCCACAACCAGGAGCTGCAATCGGTGGTGTTCGATCTGCTCGGCATCTCGCCCGAGGAGGCGCGCGTCAAATTCGGCTTCCTGCTCGATGCGCTCAAGTTCGGCGCACCTCCGCATGGCGGCATCGCGTTCGGCGTGGATCGGCTGGCGATGCTGATGGCCGGCGCGGACAGCATTCGGGACGTCATTGCCTTCCCCAAGACCCAGACGGCCGCGGACCCGCTCACGGACGCCCCGACCGAGGTGGGCGAGGCGCAGCTCAAGGAGCTGCACATCCGCATTCGCGTCCCGCCCAAGGTCGAGTAGCCGGGCTCGCGCGCGACCCAGGGCCGACCGATGCAGTCTTATCGCCGTCCCGAATCGGTCTTGATCGTGATCCATACCGAGGGCGGCGAATTCCTGTTGCTCGAGCGGCGGCGCCCCGCAGGCTTCTGGCAGTCGGTCACCGGAAGCCTCGAGTGGGGCGAGCAGGCCGATGCCGCCGCGCGCCGCGAGCTCACCGAGGAGACCGGCATCGCAGCGGGCGTGCTCGTCAACCTGCAGTGGACGCAGTTGTACGAGATCCTTCCCGCCTTCGGCAAGACATACGCGCCGGGCGTCACGCAGAACCTCGAGCACGCGTTCTCACTGCGCCTGCGCGAGCGCGCGCCGGTCACCTTGAGCGAATCGGAGCACGTGCAGTATCGCTGGGTCACGGGAGCCGAGGCGCTCGCGCTCGCCTCGTCGAGCACGAACCGCGCCGTGATCGGCGAGCTGCGCAGCTCGATTCGATGAGCGCGGTCGCCGTCTACGTGCATGGCCTCTGGCAGACCGGCCGCGAGGCCGCGTGGCTGCGGCGCAGGCTCGCGCAGGAGCTCGGCGTCGACGTGCGCGCCTTCACGTACCGCTCCAGGGCCGCCGGCGTCAATGAGAGCGCGCGTGCTCTCGGCGAATATCTCTCGACCATCCGGGCCGACACCCTGCATCTCATCGGTCACAGCATGGGCGGACTCGTGATTCTCGAGGCGTTCGAGCTCGAGCCGCAGGAGAAGTGGCCGCCGGGCCGGATCGTGCTGCTGGGCTCGCCGCTTCGGGGCAGCCGGGCCGCGAGGAATCTCGCGCGTTGGGCCTGGGGTCGCAAGATCCTCGGACGCGGCCTGCGCGGGGAGACGATCGCCGAGCGGGAGCGACGATGGACCCGTTCCCGCGAGCTCGGCGTGATCGCCGGACACCTGGGACTGGGCCTGGGCCGCCTCACGGGACCTTTGAGCGCGCCGAGCGACGGCACCGTCACGGTCGCGGAGACCGAGCTCGACGGCGCCGCCGACCGCGTGGTGCTTCGAGTCAGCCATACCGGGATGATGTTTTCCGCCGCCGTCGCGCGGCAGGCCGCGGCGTTTCTGCGCGACGGGAGATTCAGGCCGGCCTAGCTGCCCCGCGGCCGGTCGAGCTCCTGCAGCCGGAACACCAGCTCGAGCGCCGCGCGCGGGGTCAAGGATTCGGGGTCGACGGCGCGCAGCGCCTCGAGCGCCGGGGACGGAGGCATGACGCCCGGCACGGGCTCCGCCGGGGCCGCGGGAGACGACGGCGTGCCGGATGGAGCGGCTCCGGCCGGGGCCGCCGGCACCGTGCGCGCCTCGGCCGGAATCGGCGTCGGCGAGGCGAACAAAAGCTCGCGCTGCGGCGAGTCGTGGGCCCGAAGCGCGTCGCGTTCACGCTCGAGCTCGGTCAGGTAACGCCGCGCCCGATCGATCACCGACCGCGGGATGCCCGCGAGCGCGGCAACCTGCAGGCCGTAGCTCTGGTTGGCGGGTCCTTCCTTCACGCTGTGCAGGAACACCAGCTTGTCGCCGTGCTCCACCGCCTCGACATGGACGTTCGCGACGCCGGGTGCCTCCGCGGCGAGGCTCACGAGCTCGAAGTAGTGGGTCGCGAACAGCGTGAAGGCGCGGATCCGCGCGGCAATGAAGGAGGCACAAGCCCAGGCGAGCGACAGTCCGTCGAACGTGCTGGTGCCGCGGCCCACCTCGTCCATGAGCACGAGGCTGCGGGCCGTGGCGTTGTTCAAGATGTTGGCCGTCTCGGTCATCTCGAGCATGAAGGTGGAGCGGCCGCCCGCCAGATCGTCGGAGGCGCCGATGCGCGTGAAGATGCGGTCGATCGGGCCCATGACCGCGCGGCGTGCCGGCACGTAGCAGCCGATGTGCGCCAGGATCACGATCAGCGCGGTCTGCCGCATGTAGGTGCTCTTCCCGCCCATGTTCGGGCCGGTGATGACCAGCATGCGGCGCGCATCGTCCAGATGCACGTCGTTCGGAATGAAGGGCTCGCGACGCGCGCTCTCGACCACCGGATGGCGCCCGCCCTCGATCGAGAGCAGCGGCTGCTCTCCGATCTCGGGCCGCGCGCAATCGAGCGCGGCGGCCCGCTCGGCGAAGCACTGGAGCACGTCGATCTGCGCCACGGAGGCGGCCGTCCCCTGCAGGACGGGCAAACGCGCGATCAGATGATCGAGCAAGGCTTCATACAGGTCCTTCTCGCGCGACAGCGCGCGATCGCGGGCGCCAAGCACCTTGTCCTCGAACGATTTGAGCTCGGGCGTGATGAATCGCTCGGCGGACTTGACGGTTTGCCGGCGAATGTAGTCGACGGGTACGCCGTCCGCCTGGCTGCGGTTGACCTCGATGTAGAAACCTTGCACGCGATTGAAGCCGAGCCGGAGGCTCGACAATCCGGTGCGCTCGCGCTCGCGGCGCTCGAGATCCAGCAGGAACTGCTCGGTATTGGTGCCGAGCAGACGCAACTCGTCGAGCTCGGCGTCATAGCCTGCCGCAATGACGCCGCCGTCGCGCAGGAAGTGCGGCGGCGATTCCACGATCGCCCGGGCGAGCAGCGCGTGGTCGTCGCCGTGGCCCCCGAGGTCGCGGCCGAGCTCGGCCGCATGCTGCGCGAGCAGCGGCGTCGATGCCTCACGCAGTGCGCCGAGCAGATGAGGTACCGCGGCGAGGGCCGAGCGCAGCTGCACGAGATCCCGAGGGCGTGCCGAGCGCAGCGCGATCCGCGAGACCACGCGCTCCAGGTCCCCGATGGCCCGCAGGGTCTCGGCGAGCGCGCCCTTGTGCTCCATGAGCTCGGCGACGGCGTCATAGCGTCCGCGCAGAATGCCGGCGTCGCGCAGCGGGCGGTGCATCCAGCGCCGCAGCAAGCGGCCTCCCATCGCCGTTGCCGTACGATCGAAGACCGCGGCCAACGTCATCTGCGGATTGCCCGACAAGCTCTCGTCCAGCTCGAGGTTGCGCCGCGTCGCGGGATCCATGAGGAGCGCGGCATCGCGCTCTTCCGTGGTGATCGAGCGCAAGTGCGGCAAGCTGGACTTCTGGGTCTCGCGCACATAGGCGAGCAGGGCACCCGCGGCCGCGATCGCGAGCGGCTTGTCCGCGCACCCGAAGCCGGAAAGGTCGCGCGTTCTGCATTGCTCGGCGAGTGCGCGCGCCGCGGACTCCGTATCGTAGTGCCAGGGCGGACGCAGCCGCCACGGGCGCTCCGCGAGCGCGGGCGAGGCCGTCTCGAGTTGCGCGCCGTCCGGCGCCAGCAGCTCGGCCGGGCGCAGCCTCTCGAGCTCGGCTTCGAGCGCCGGAAGGTCGGTCAGCTCCATCACGCTGAATCGTCCGGCGGACAGATCGAGCCAGGCGAGCCCGTAACGGCCGCGGGCGCCGCCCGCCACGCTGGCGAGAACGTTGTCGCGCCGCTCATCGAGCAGCGCTTCGTCCGTGAGGGTGCCCGGGGTTACGATGCGCACCACTTCGCGCTCCATCGGCCCCTTGGTCTTGCCGGGCTCGCCGCGTTGCTCGCAGATCGCCACCGAGGCGCCCTTGCGTACCAGCTTGGCGAGATACGATTCGATCGTGACGGCCGGAACTCCCGCCATCGGGATCGGAGCGCCCGCGGAGCTGCCGCGCTGCGTGAGTGCGATATCCATCAGCGCCGCGCCGCGCCGCGCGTCCTCGTAGAACATCTCGTAGAAGTCGCCCATG
>DATAUO010000292.1:0-15932 GCA_036268215.1 Steroidobacteraceae bacterium | reverse complement strand
CCATCGATTCCTCGAGCGGCGCGCTGGTGGCGGTGTCCGGCTCACCGTTCGCGGTGCCCGGCACGAATCCGGCCGCGCTGACGGTGGATCCCAACGGGCGCTTCCTGTACGTGGTCTACACGGGCTCCGACCAGGTTCAGGCCTTCTCCATCGATACGACCACCGGTGCGCTCACCGCGGCCGGAGCGGCGACGTTCACCGGCTCCGCACCCGATGCGGTGGTCGTCGATCCGACCGACACGTATCTGTATGTCGCGAATCTTGCCTCGAATTCCATCTCGAGCTACAGCATCGACTCCACCACGGGCCTGCCGACTCCGTTGCCGAGCTCGCCGACTCCGGTCGGCTCGCAACCCGCCGCTTTGCAGGTCGATCCGTCCGGCGGTTTCCTGTATCTGGCCGAGTTCGGCGCGGCGAGCGTGGTCGCGCTGGCCATCGACACCGGCACCGGATCGCTCACCGGCATCACCGGCTCGCCCTTCGGCAGCGGCCAAGGTCCGATCTCCATCGCCATGTATCCGACGGGCGCGTATGCCTACGTGGCGAACGAGAGCGGTAAGAGCATCTCGGCCTACGCCCTCAACGCCTCGAGCGGCGCCCTATCCCAGGTTTCCGGCTCTCCGGTCGCGACCTCGAGCACGCCGCTCGGCGTCGTGGTGGATCCGGGCGGCCGCTACCTCTATGCCGCGAACGCCGCGGCGAATGCGATCTCGATCTACGCGATCGCGCCGACCAGCGGTGCGCTGACGCTGTCCGGGTCTCCGGTCGCGGCGGGGACTCTGCCCACCGCGCTCGCGATCGATCCCTCCGGCCAGTTTCTCTACGTCGTCAACGGCCAGTCGGGCAATGTGTCGGCTTACACGGTGGACACCGCCAGCGGCGCGCTGACTGCGGTCTCCGGATCTCCGTTCGCGGCCGGCGATCAGCCGCACTCGATCGCCATCGACTGATGCGCCGCCCTCGCCGCCAGATCCACGGCGTCTGCAGACCCTGATGGGCCTTTCGCGCCGACGCTTGCTGCTCGGCACGGCCGCTTCGGCATCGCTTGCCGCGCTCGACGCCCGCCTCGGCATCGCGCGCGGGCGCGCCGGCGCCGGCGGTTGGACCTTGCCGGCCAAGCGGCCATTCAAGGTGATCGAGAACCAATGGATTCCGATGCGCGATGGGGTGCGTCTCGCCGCGCGCTTCTGGATACCGGAGGGTGCCGATGCCCATCCGGTGCCGGTGGTCTGGGAATACCTCCCTTACCGGTTGTGGGACGACATGCGATGGCGCGACGATGCGACCGCAGAGAATCTCGCCCCGTATGGAATCGCCTTCGTGCGGGTCGATGCGCGCGGTACCGGGAATTCCGAAGGCGTGATGGTCGATGAATACGACATCCCCGAGCTGGCCGACGGCGTCCAGGTGATCGCCTGGCTCGCGCGGCAATCCTGGTCGAACGGCTCGGTAGGCATGCGGGGCATCTCCTGGGGCGGAATCAACTCGCTGCAGATCGCGGCGATGAGGCCTCCCGAGCTCAAGGCCATCATGCCCATGGGGTGCGTCGTCGACCGCTATACCGACGATGCGCATTATCTCGGCGGTGCCTACGGCGAACAGAACCTGGGATGGGGCACGGCGTTCAAGGGCGTCATGGCGGGACCGCCCGATCCCGAGGTCGCCGGCGCGCAATGGGAGGACATGTGGCGCCGGCGCCTGGAAGCGACGCCCGCCATCGTGCGGAACTGGACCATGCACCAGCGCTACGACGCGTACTGGAAGCGCGGCTCCATCGCCACCGACTATGCGGCGATCCGCTGCCCGGTCTACGTCGTCGACGGATGGGGCGATCCCTACTCGAGCATCATCGGCGAGTTGCTCGCCCATCTCGAGGTCCCGCGCAAGGGCTTGATCGGACCCTGGGGTCACATTTTCCCCAACCTTGCCACCCCCCTCGGGCTCGAGTGGCAGTACGAGGAGGTTCGCTGGTGGCAGCAATGGCTCGAGGGCAAGAGTACCGGGATCATGGATGAGCCCATGCTTCGGGTCTACATGATGGCTCAGGCGGATTCGCAGGCCTTCCCCGCGGAGATCCCGGGCCGGTGGGTGGCGGAGAATACGTGGCCCTCAGCGCGCATCGCCTCATCCAGCCTGCACCTCGATGCCGGCGGGCGGCTGTCGCCCCGGCCCCAATCTCATGATCGGGTGAAGTACGTCGGCGAGAAGATCGTCGGGCTCACCAAGCCTCAATGGGTCTACGGGCGGCCGACCGAGCTCGAGCAGAGCACGGACGATCGCAACTCGCTGGTGTTCGATTCCGAGCCCCTGGATCATGACCTGGAGATCATGGGCTACCCGATCGCGAAGATCCGCGTCGGCGCCGACGTTCCGGTCGCGCAAATCGGCGTGCGCCTCACCGAGGTGACGCCGGACGGGAGGTCCTGGCTGGTGAGCTATGGACTCGAGAATCTCACCCGGCGCGACTCCATGGAGAGTCCGGCGGCGCTCGAGCGCGGCAAGCTCTACGATGTCGACGTTCCGCTCTACATGATCGCGCACGGATTCCGCAAGGGGAGTCGCGTTCGGGTTGCGATCTCCGCGGGCCTCTGGCCTCTCGCCTGGCCGGCGCCCCGGACCGCGACGCTCGACATCGCGCTCGGTGCCTCGCATGTGGTGCTTCCGGTGCGGCCGGTCCCGGCCAAGGAAGCGCCATTCACCGTTCCGGTGATCCATGCCGATGCGGCCGGCCGTCATGCCGGCGCCGGTCCAGCGCCCTCGAGTCCGGCGGCCCAGATGCCGCTACGCGAGGCACAAGGACGCATCCGCTACGATCGCGACGCTTCCCCCTCCAGCACCCTCATTCCCGCCGTCGGCACGACCTCGACCACCTCGTCGAGCCGGACCATCGAGATCACCGAGGGTGACCCGAACAGCTGCCGCATGAAGATCGAGCATACCGATCGCTGGCGGCGGGATGACTGGGACTGCACGATTCAGTACGGCGCGGACATGACCTCGACGCCCACGGAGTTTCATCTGCGCGAGTGGCTGGTGGCGAGGAAAGGCGAGGTCGAGATATTCCGGCGCGAGACGCCGAGCGTCATCGAGCGCGACCTGCTCTAGCAGCCTTTTCGTCACAAATCATTCATCCCGCTCCGAGCGGCGGCGGCGGCTGGGTTTGGCGGTCCGCCCCCCTGTCGAGCGCGCGGGCCTTCTGTATCATGCGTGTTGCGCTCGCACGACGGAATGACGGGCGAGCTTCCACGCAGATCTTCGCAGGGGACCGACATGAGCATCCACGACGTCACCGCCGGGCGGAACGTGCCGCACGAATTCAACGTGATCATAGAGATTCCTATGGCGGCTGAGCCGGTCAAGTACGAGATAGACAAGGAGAGCGGCGCGTTGTTCGTGGATCGCTTCATGATGACGGCGATGCACTATCCCGCGAACTACGGCTACGTCCCGCGCACGGTCGCCGACGACGACGATCCCGTGGACGTGCTGGTGCACACGCCTTTTCCGCTGCTGCCGGGCGTGGTGGTCCGGTGCCGCGCGGTGGGGCTCCTGCGCATGGAGGATGAGTCCGGCGGCGATGCGAAAGTGCTCGCGGTCCCGACCGACGACATCTGCCCGCTGTTCGAATACTGGAAATCGATCGACGACGTGCCGGAGATCCGGCTGCGCCAGATTCAGCACTTTTTCGAGCACTACAAGGATCTCGAGGCCGGAAAATGGGTCAAGGTGGTCGGCTGGGTGGGCGTCGAGGACGCTCACGCCGAGATCCTGAACGGCATCAGGCGGCACGAAGCCGAGCACTAGCCGCGAATTGGGAGAAGGGAAACTCGTGCAGACCTCCCCAGGCTCACCGAGATCGGTACCGCGGCAGGGCGGCTTGGTGCTCGCCTTCCTGGGGATGGGCCTGCTCGTCGCGGCGACCCTGGTGGCCCACCGCCCGCCGCCTCCGCTCCCGAGCGATGCGCCCTTCGAGGAGCTTTCCGCGGCGCGCGTCAAAGCCGCTCTTTCGAGCTTGAGCGCCGCGGATCGCCCACATCCGCTCGGCAGCCCGGACGATGCCCGGATGCGGCGGTCGATCGCCGATCGGCTGCAGGCACTCGGGTACTCCACCGCCCTCCAGACGCAGCTCACCTGCCGCGAGGGCACCTGCGGCGCGCCCACCAACATCATTGCATCGCGGGAGATGCGCGGCGACGCCGGCGGCGCGGTGCTCCTGGCCGCTCACTACGATTCGGTCCCCGCCGGGCCCGGCGCATCGGACGATGGTGCCGGCGTCGGAACGCTGCTCGAGATCGCACGCATCATGGCGTCGCGCCCGCCGGCGCGTCATCCTCTGATCCTGCTGTTCAGCGACGGCGAGGAAGCAGGGCTGCTCGGCGCGCAGGCGTTCGTTCAGACCCATCCGCTGGCGCACCGCATCCAGTCCGCCGTCAATCTGGAATCGCGCGGCACCTCGGGCTCGAGCCTCATGTTCGAGACCGGCACGGCCAACGCCTGGCTCATGGATCTATATGCGCGATCGATCCCGCGGCCGATGACCAACTCGCTCTTCTACACGGTCTACAAGCTGCTGCCGAACGACACCGATTTCACCGTGTTCAAGGAAGCGGGATACCAGGGCTACAACTTCGCCTTCATCGGCCGCGTAGGCCTCTACCACACCGCGCTCGACGACCTCGCGCACGCATCCTCGAGCAGCATCCAGCAGCAAGGCGACAACGCGCTCGGCACCGTCTCCGCCCTGATGAGCGCGCCGGCACCGAGCGCGGCCCGCGAGGAGGACGTTTTCTTCGACGTGCTGACGCGCACGCTGGTTCGGTGGCCGGCGGCGGCGGCGCTGCCGCTCGGCGCCCTGATCGCGATCGTGCTCGGGGTCGAGCTCGCGGTGTTGGCGCGCGCACGCATGCTCGCGGCGCGCACGGCCCTCCTCGGCCTCATCGCAATGCTCGGCGCGCTCGCGCTGTCGACCGCGCTTTCGGCCGGCATGCTCGCCGGCATGATCTCGGTCGGAAAGGTGCCTTCGCTGCACGCCGCGTCGTGGATAGCGCACCCGGCGCCCATGCACCTCGCCGCCGCCGCCCTGCCGCTGTGGCTCATGGCCATTGCCAGCGGCTGGCTGCGCGGGCGCTCCGGTTTCTGGGGACTTTGGGCGGCCGCATCGTCCTTCTACGCGCTGCTCGCGGTCCTGGTGGCGGCCATCGCGCCGGGCGCCGGGTTCGTGCTGCTGCTGACGGCCGCAGGGGCGGTGCTCGGTGCGGTGCCGGCGGTGCTCCGCGCGCTCCGCTTGCTGCCCGTTTCCGCCTGGATGATGGATTCGGCGGCGCTCGTACCGGCGCTCGTGTCCTTCGCGATCGTCTTCCCCATGCTCGGCTTTCTGTACGCGGCGCTCGGCAGCCCGGCCTGGCCGATCTCGACCCTGACGCTGGGCCTCTGCGCCATGAGCCTCGCCGCGCTGATGTCCCTCGCATCGCACGGTGCACGCCGGCTCATCGTCTGGGTCAGCGCGGTCGGCGTCGTCGCGGGCGCAGGCCTGACCCTGGTCTCGCCCACCTATTCCGCGGAGTGGCCCGAGCGGGTCGACGTCGAATATTGGCTGGAACCGGACTCGGGCGAGGCCCATTACTTCGTGACCTGCGACTCGATGCACCTGCCGGCGCCGCTCGCGACCAAGGCGCAGTTCGGCCCGGCCGCTCACCCGCGATTCCCGGGCAGCTCGAAGCGGGGATTCGTCGCACCGGCGCCGGCCACGACGCTCGCCGCGCCGGAGCTCACGGTCTCGTCCGCGACGCCGCTGGCGCGATCGGATTCCGGCCAGCGCGTGCACTATGAGCTGCACCTGCGCTCGGCGCGCGGCGCACCGCGCGCGACCCTGGTGTTTCCGGCCAGCGCCGGCGTGCGCGAGGCTCGCGTTGCCTGGGGAGAGGGAAGTGCCGAGGCCCGCTTGTATACGCTTCCGAGCGGAGCGACCTTACTGCAGCTGCTCGGGTTGCCGGCGGCCGGCGCCGATCTCGGCATCGATGCGGCCGGGCCTGCGGCCGTCCAGATCTACGATGAAAGCCGGGGACTGTCCGAGGGAGAGACGATCGCGCGGGCCCGGCCGCCCGCCACGACCAGCTCGCAGGACGGAGACTTGACGGTGGTGCATCGCACCGTGCCGCTCAATCCCGCGGCTGGCCGCTAGGGAAACCGCAAACTCCTCGCGCCCGTCCTCGTGGACCCGCTCAACCGCTCTTCACCCGCGCGGCCTGCAGTGCCGCGAGATGCGGATTGCCGATCTGCTCCACCGCCCGCGCAACGGCTTGTCTGCGGCAGGCGATGACCGCGTCGCTCGCGAACTTGTCTGCGGTCTGGTCGACGCACACCTTCTGGGCGGCTGAATTGAGCCGGCGATAGAGCTGCCGCACGCCGTCGTCGGTGGCAAGCATGCCAATGTCGTAGCGGACCACGATGCTGGGAACCGCGTCTTCCGGAGCGGCGGCCGAGGCGCGGCCTGCGACCAGCGCGAGCCCTGCCGCACCCGCCAGGATCACCGCCGCCGCGCGGGCCCGCTTTGCGAAATTCGAGTTGCTCATGACATATCTCCAAGTATGTGTGGGGAACGCGCATATGAGACACGGGAGGGGGGCCCCGGGTCTGCGCCCCCGCGTCGAAGTCGTCCCGCCGGATGACGGTTTCGTCCCGCGGGGTGCGCCGGGATGCCGCAATTCGTCCCAAGGTGCGCTACGCTTTGCACCATGATCGGCCCCGCAACGACGGTCACTCCCAGGAAAGCCACGTTCGCCGGCGGCTTGAGCAAGCGGCAATTCATCGGGATCACCTGCCTGTTCTGGCTGTACGTGGCCTTGTCCAATATCTTGTACGCGTACAGCATGAAGACCGGCATGGCGCGCATGACCAACGTGCCGCTGTTCGCCCACTGGGACGCCCGGCTGCTGCAGCACGCACTGCTGCTGCCCATCCTGATCGTGTCTTACTGGGCGTCGCTCCGGGTGCAGTGGCGTCCGTTGTACGTCGCCCTCCCGCTGCAGCTGGTGCTCGGCGCCGTGTTCGCCGCCATGGCCTATCCGGCCATGATCCTCTCGCAGATGGCCTTGGGGTCCGGCGACTGGCACGACACGGCCATGCGCAGCGTGTCCGATCCGTGGCTGGACCCCATGTTCCTGTCGCTTTGGGTGGCGAGCTTCTTGAGCTTTCTGCCCGCCTACGGATTCGGGCTGGCGCTCGTCACCGGCCTTGCGCTGTACACGCGATTCCGCAACTCGGAGCTGCGACTCTCCGCGCTCGAGCGCGAGTGGAGCGCCGCGCGACTTGCGGCGTTGCGCATGCAGCTGTCGCCGCACACCTTGTTCAACCTGCTGCACACCATCCGCGGACAGATCGAATGGGACCCCAAAGGGGCGCAGTCGATGGTGGTGCAGCTCGCCGACCTGCTCAGGCGTCTGTTGAACGCAGGCGAGCGCGACTTCTCGCGCCTCACCGACGAGCTGCAATTCGTGCGGCTCTACCTCGAGCTGCAGCAGCGGCGCTTTTCCGACCGGCTGAGCGTGGCGCTGCCCCATCCGCCCGAGGTCCCGTCGGTGTGGGTGCCCAGCCTGATCCTACAGCCGCTGGTCGAGAACGCGGTGGTGCACGGCCTCGCCGGTCATCAGGGGCCGGTCTCGGTCAGCCTCATCGTCCGCCTGGACAAGGACCGTCTGATCATGACGGTGCGCAACACCATCGCGCCCGACAAGTCGCCCGGCGGCGACGGCATCGGACTCAAGAACGTGCGCGAGCGTCTCGCGGTGCAGTTCGAGGATCGCGCCCTGCTCTCGGCGGAACCGCACGGCGCCGAGTGGGTCAGCGAGATCTCCATGCCGGCGATACGCGAATCGCCGGTGCGCGAGGTGAGACACGCGGCCGTTATGGTCGAAGCATGATGGATGTCATCATCGTCGATGACGAGCAGGCGGCGCGCCGCACACTGCGCGAGTTCTGCGAGGCGGAGCAGGATCTCAAGGTCGTCGGCGAATACGGCGACGGGATCGCGGCGCTCGAAGCCATCAACGCGCACCGGCCGCAGCTGCTGTTCCTCGACATCCAGATGGATCCCATGAACGGCATCGACCTGGCCCGATCCCTCGAGCCCTCGACCCTGCCCTCGCTGGTCTTCGTCACGGCCTACGACACCTATGCGCTCGAGGCCTTCGAGGTGAGCGCAGTCGATTATCTCCTGAAGCCGTTCGACCAGGACCGCTTCCGGCGGACGCTGGATCGAGTGCGCCCGCGCCACGCGAAGTCCGGCGCGGACCAGCGCCAGGCGCTGCTCGCCAGCCTGCTCGCCCAGCTCGAGCGCGGAGCCCGCTCTCCCGGCGAGGAGCGCCCGCGCCTGCTCGCCGAGTTCGGCGGCCACCTGCACGTGCTCGACGCCTCGCAGGTGGAGATGATCGAGGCCGACCGCAATTACGTGGTCATCCGCGTCGGCAAGGACAGCTTCCATGCACGCTCGACCCTGCAGCAGGCGGAGGTCGCGCTGCGCACGCAGCCGATGCTGCGCATCAGCCGGTCGTGCCTCGTCAACATGAACTACGTCAAGGAAGTGAACCGCACGCTGCGCGGCGACTTCATCCTGGTGCTGGCGGGCGGCGCCACGGTCACGAGCAGCGAGGGCTTTCGCGCCAAGGTCAAGGAGTACCTCGGCACCCTCCGCCTTTCCTAGGCTCCGTGACCTAGGGGCCACCCCCTGGACGGGGTGGCCTAGAGGAGCTCTTCGGGGGCGAACGGCGCCAACAGTTTCAGGGTGAAGCGCTGCAGGCGCGTCGTCTCGGGATCCGTGAGCCAGTCCCTTTGCGACCCCGCCTCGCCGCTGATCCACTCCACGCGGTGATGATCGGTCAGCTTCAGCCGGTAGCTGCCGTCGGCGCTGAGGTCGTCCAGCAGGCCCGTGACCTGATGTGCAATCTCGGCGCTGCGCATCACGAGGCCCAGCTCGCTGTTGAAGCGTGCCGACCGCCCGTCCATGTTCATCGAGCCGATGAACACCGTCCTCTGATCGATCACGATGGCCTTGGCATGCAGGCTGGCGTGCGAGCTGCGGAACGGGTGGAAGCGCACACGTTTCTGACCGAGCTTGGGGCGCACCTCCGACAGCTCGACGCCGGCCTCGAGCAGCGGCACGCGGTAGCGCGCGTAGCCTGTGTCGACCAGGGGCGAGTCGGTCGACGCGAGGGAATTCGTGAGAATGCGGACGTGGACGCCCTTCTCGACGAGCTCGCGCATCAGCTCGACGCCTTCCTTGCCGGGAATGAAGTAGGGGGATATCACGATCAGCTCCTGCGCGGCCGTCCGCATGAGCGCGCTCAAGCTGTTGGCGATGGTCACCTCCTGGTCCGGCTCCGTGTCGCTCGCCATTTTCGCCGGCTTGTCCACCAGCACGGTGGCTGGCGCCCAGGTGAGCGGCACGTTGCGCGCCTCCAATCCGCGCACCAGCCACGCTTCGGCCGGCGAGAACTCGGGGTCCGTGAGCGGGGCTCCCGAGGCATCCGCGCCCTTTTCGTCCGCTCCGCCGGCGGCCTCGGCGCCGCTCTTGCCCGACGCCAGCGAGGCGATGGGATAGGCATATTTGCTGTTCCAGAATGCGTCGAAGGACCTGGATAGCTGCGGGACGATCGGCCCGGCCGCCACCACGTCGAGATCGATGAAATTGCTGTGCGAATCGCGTGTGAAGTACTGGTCGCCGATGTTGCGCCCGCCCGTGATCGCCATCGAGTTGTCGGCCACGAACAGCTTGTTGTGCATGCGATGATTGATCCGCCGGATGTCGCTCGCGGACGCAAGGAACCGGGTCCAGGTCGCGAAGCGCGCGCTTGGGAACGGATTGAACAGCCGGACCTCGATGTTGGCGCGCTCGCCGAGGGTCAGGAACCGCCGATCCTCGCCTGCGGTGTTGAGGTCGTCGATCAGCAGGCGCACGCGTACGCCGCGGTCGGCCGCGAGGCGCAGATGGTGCAGCAATATCCGCGCGGAGTCGTCCTGCTGGAAGATGTAGTACTGAACGTCGAGCGTGCGCTCGGCGTGGTCGGCGAGACCGATGAGGTCCGCGAGCGCCTCCTCCCCCGATGCGACGAGGTGCACTCCCGAGAGATTCCTGTTGCCCTCCTCGGCGGCAACCAGCCGTCCGAGCGTGGTGGACTCCGGATTCGTCAGCGCCTCGCTGCGCGGCTTTTGCACGTGCCTGGGCAGCGTGGCGCAGCCCGCCGTCAGCAATACGATCGCGAGGAGGCAGATCCCACGCATTACGGCATCATATCAGGCACACTTCCACTACTTCTGCCGAAGGCCCGCGAGATCATGGAGACACGGCGCAAGATCAAGAGCTTCGTCTTGCGCGCCGGCCGCACGACTCCCGGCCAGCAACGCGCGCTCGACAGCCTCTGGCCCCGCTACGGGGTGGCCGCGACCGACGGGGCGCTCGATCTCGATGCGCTGTTCGGCCGGCGCGCGCCGCGCTGCCTCGAGATCGGCTTCGGCGCCGGGGAGGTGATCGGCAGCCTGGCGGAGGCTCATCCGAACATCGACTACCTGGGAATCGAGGTGCACCGGCCGGGCGTCGGCCGCCTGTTGCTGCAGGCCGAGCGCGCGGGACTGCAAAATTTGCGCATCATCTGCCACGACGCGGTCGAGGTGCTCGATGCGCGGATTGCGGACGCGGCGCTCGATGAGATCCTGATCTTTTTTCCCGATCCCTGGCACAAGAAGCGCCATCACAAGCGCCGCCTGATCGAGCCGCGCTTCGCCGCGCTCGCCGCGGCCAAGCTGCGATCCGGCGGGATATTGCGGCTCGCGACCGATTGGCAACACTATGCCGGGCAGATGCTCGAGGTCTGCAATGCGGAGCCTGCGCTCGAGTCGCTGAGCGGCGACGCAACGTTCGTGGTCCGGCCGAAGGAGAGACCTTCCACGCGTTTCGAGAGGCGCGGCGAGCGCCTGGGTCACGGGGCGTGGGACTTGGCCTACAGAAAGCGCTGAGCGCGGCCTCAGGAAAAGCTGCCGTGAATGCCGTCGACGATGAACTGCACGGCGAGCGCGGCGAGAATCACGCCGGAAAGACGGCTCACCACGGCGGCGCCGGTCACCCCGAGCACCTTCATCAGCCGTGGTGTCGCGAGCATCAGCACCCAGCAGACGATCAGCACCAGCGCAACCACGATCAGCAAGCCCGCGAATTGCAGCGTCGATGATCCCGCCTCGCCCGCGGTCAGGAGAATGGTGGCGAGCGCGCCGGGCCCGGCGATGAACGGAAACGCCAGGGGAAAGACCGAAATGTCCTCGCGCCTCTTTGCCTCCTCTTGCTCGGTGCTCGTCGAGCGCGTGCCCGAGGTGCGCGCGAACACCATGTCGAGCGCGATCAGGAACAGGAGCGTACCGCCGGCGATCCTGAACGCGCTCAGCGTGATTCCCATGACCTCGAGGAATCTCGCGCCCACCAGCGCGAACAGCACGCAGATGACCAGCGCGATCGCCGTTGCCCGGACCGCCATCTTTTTCTTGTAGCGTGCGCTCGCGCCCTGGGTCAGGCCCGCGAACAGCGGGATGAGCGAAATCGGATCGACCACGACGAAGAAGACCACGAAGAATTTGATCAGCGTTTCGATCACGGCTTTGTTGTTGCTGCGCGCAAAAATTACATATTGCGCGAACGACTCAATTGGAGTGCAATGAGTTCGAGCATACCAGACGGAGGCGGCAATGAACTCAATCAGGCCGGTCGTTGGTCAGTGGTACCGAGGCGGAACCAACGAGCTCTTTGAGGTCGTCGCCACCGACGATCAGGACCAAACCATCGAGATTCAATATTTCGACGGCACGGTGACGGAAATCGACTTCGACTCCTGGAACGAGCAGCTGCTGGATGAGCTCATCGAAGCCGCGGATGCCCCGGAAGACTGGTCGGGTGCCGTCGATGTGGAGTCCGAGGATCTGGATCGGGATATCGACGACAGCGCCGCGCGCGGAGTCTGGGTGCCGAGCGGCGAGCGGCCGATCGGACACTGAGCCGAGGCCTGCTGCGGTTCTCGAGCCAGACGATCCGCCGCCGACCGGCTCCCGCTCGAATCACGCCCGAGATTCCCCTCGCGCGGCGAGCGCGGCGAGCGCGTTGACGCGCCCTCGCAGGAGAACCAGCGTCACCACTCCCGGAACGCCGGCCAGACAGGTGATGACGAAGAAGTGCGGCCAGCCCACGGCCGCAACGACGTAGCCCGCAATGTAGCCGGTCACCGTTCTCGGGATGGTCGCGATTGCCGACAGCAGCGCGAACTGAGTCGCGCTGTAGCTGGGATTGCACTGTGACATCAGGAAGCCGACGAACGCCGCCTGACCCATTCCGCCGATGCCGGTGTCGAGACTGGTCGCGAGCACCAGCAACCACAGCTTCTTGCCGGCGAGCGCCAGCCACATGTAGAGCAGGTTGGTCAGCGCTTGCGCGATGCCGAGCACGAGCAGCGAGCGAAACATGCCCCAGCGCAGATACAGGATTCCGCCGACGGTGACGCCGACGATGGTCGAGACCGTCATGTTCGCCTTGCCGGCCAGGGACAGCTCGGTGAGCGAGAATCCCACGCCTTTCAGCATGAACGCGCTGTACAAGCTCAGTGCGAATGCGTCGCCGAGCTTGTAGAGCAGCACCAGGGCGAGCAGCCGCCACGCCCCGTCGACCGCGACGAGATCGCGCAGCGGATGCCACACGGCGTTGAGCAAGGTCCGGGGCGGCGCGCCCGGCGACTCGGGTTCCGGGGCCCGCATCGTCGCGAACGTGCTCGCCAGCATGAGGGCGGAGACCAGCAGGAACGCATCGCGCCAGGCCTCTCGCGTACCCACCCGGGGCTCGAGAAACGCTGCGAGCACCACCAACGCCGCGCCCGCCAGCATCGCCGCCGTGCGGTAGCCAAAGGCGGTGGCCGCGGCGGCGAGCCCGCGCTCGCTCGGCGGGATCACGTCGACCCGATAGGCATCGATCACGATGTCCTGCGAGGCCGACAGGAACACCAGGGTGATGCCGATGATGGCGAGCACGGCGGGCTCCTGGGTCGGGGAGCAGGTGCCCATCACGCCGATACATACGGCGAGCGCAATTTGAAAGATGAAGATCCAGCCTCGCCGCCTCCCCATGAGCGGCGGGAGGTAGCGATCGAGCAGCGGTGCCCACAGGAATTTGAACACGTACGGAAAGGTCACCAGCGTGAATACGCCGATGGTCTTGATGTCGAGACCGGAGTGCGCGAGCCACGCCTGCAGCGTCGAGCCCGACAGATTGAACGGGAGACCCGACGCGAACGCCAGGAGCAGGACCGCGGCCATCCGCTTGTCCGCCAGCGCCTGCAAGAGGGTGGGTTTCGAGCTCGTCGTCAACCCGGCACCGCGAGACTCAGCATGACGGTATGCATGGCGCGCGATAGTATCAGGGCGCATGACCTTGTCCTATCAATCCGAATTCATCGAATTGTGCGTGAAGCTCGGGGTGCTCAAATTCGGCAACTTCACCTTGAAGTCGGGCCGCGAGAGTCCTTACTTCTTCAATGCCGGAATGTTCTCGACCGGCGCGGCCATCGCCGCGGTGGGACGCGCCTACGCCGCGGCGCTCGCGGCCGCGGAGCTGAAATTCGACATGCTGTTCGGCCCCGCTTACAAGGGGATACCCCTCGTGACCGCCACGGCGGCGGCGCTCGCGGAGCACTTCGGCAGGAGCTTCCCGTTCGCGTTCAACCGCAAGGAAGCCAAGGACCACGGCGAGGGCGGCCACATCGTCGGCGCGCGCCTTTCCGGCGAGGTCCTGATCGTGGACGACGTGATCACCGCCGGCACGGCGATCCGCGAATCCATCGACATCATCCGCGCCGCGGGGGCGCGGCCGGCGGGCGTTTTGCTCGCGCTCGACCGCCAGGAGCGCGGGCCGGAAGGCCGGCTCTCGGCGGTCCAGGAGGTCCGCGCGCAGTTCGGCATCCCCGTGGTCGCGGTCCTGAGCCTCTCCGACCTGCTTCAGCACATGTCGGGCTCCGAGCACGCGGTCCACGCCGAGCGGCTGCAGGCCTACCGGGAGCGGTATGGAGTCGCAGATTGAGGAGGAAGCCCTGGAAAAGCCGTTTGGCACCGCTCACAATGTCGGGCGTTTTCCCGGAGAGGGTACGCGCGTGAGCAAGGTCGCCGGATTATTCTGCGCCGCAATGCTGCTGATCCCGCTCGCGAGCGGAGCACAGTCCGGCCGCACGGTTTACAAATGGGTGGATGCGCAGGGAGAGACGCACTACGGCGACCATATTCCGCCGGAGTACGCGAACCAGGAACAGCATCTGATGAATTCCCGCGGCGTCGAGATCGGGCGCCAGGAGGCGCAGAAGACGCCGGAACAGCAGGCGGCCGAGGAGCAGCAGCGCATCGACGCCCAACATAGCGCGGCTCGGGACCGCAACCTCCTTTCAACGTATGCCTCGGTCCAGGAGATCGAGCACCTGCGCGACCAGCGGCTGCAGCTCGTCACGGATCAGATCAAAGTGACGTCGCAATTCCTGGACAGTCTCAACGGCAAGCTGAAGTCGCTGCGCGCCAGCAGCATGCACTTCAAGCCGTACAATACCGACCCGAAGGCGCCCCCCATGCCTGACCAGATCGCCGAGGATCTGGTCCACGTGGGCAACGACATCCACACGCAAGAGCAGAATCTCAAGCAGAAGCACACCGAGGCGGAGACGATGAGCAGGCAATTCGCCAGCGACATCGCGCGCTACAAGGAATTGAAGGGCATCCATTGACGCCGAAGACGCGAATCCTCCTCGGGGTCACGGGCGGTATTGCCGCATACAAGAGCCCGGACCTGGTGCGACGATTGACCGAGCGCGGCGCCGACGTACAGGTGGTCCTGACCGAAGCCGCGCAGCGCTTCGTGTCGCGGATGACCTTTCAAGCGGTTTCCGGCCGTCCGGCACGAAGCGACCTCTGGGACGAGACCGCGGAAGCCGCGATGGGACACATCGAGCTGGCCCGCTGGGCGCAACAGGTGCTCATCGCGCCCGCGAGCGCGGACTTCCTCGCGCGCCTCGCAGCCGGACACGCGGATGACCTGTTGACCACGCTCTGTCTCGCCACCGAGGCGCCGATCGCGATCGCGCCCGCGATGAACCGGGTCATGTGGGCCAACAAGGCCACCCAGGCGAACATCGAGATCCTCATCTCCCGCGGTATCCGCGTCTTGGGGCCCGCATCCGGCAACCAGGCCTGCGGCGAGATCGGAGCCGGCCGCATGTGGGAGCCCGTCGAGCTCGCCGCGAGCCTGCTCGAGTCCCCGCGGAACGCGCAGCTCCTCAAGGGCCTCAATGTGCTCATCACCGCGGGACCCACCCGCGAGCGCATCGACCCGGTCCGCTACCTCACCAATCGCAGCAGCGGCAAAATGGGGTTCGCCGTGGCCGCCGCGGCGCGGGAGGCCGGTGCGCACGTCACGCTCGTGTCCGGGCCCGTGCAGCTTGCGACACCCGCGGGCGTCACCCGCATCAGCGTCGAGAGCGCGCGCGAGATGTACGCGGCCGTGCATCGTCAGGTGGGCGACGCGGACGTGTTCATCGCCGCCGCCGCGGTGGCCGATTTCCAGCCGGTCACGGTCGCCAGGCAGAAGATCAAGAAGCAGGGATCATCGGTGACGCTCGAGCTCGAGCCGGCGCCCGACATCGTCAAGTCCGTCGCGGACATGGCAAAACGCCCGTTCGTGGTCGGATTCGCCGCCGAGACCAACGACGTCGAGGACAATGCGCGCATCAAGCTGAAGCGCAAGCGGCTGGACATGATCGCCGCCAATCAGGTCGGCGAGGGCCTGGCCTTCGACTGCGACGACAATGCGCTCACCGTGATCTGGCCGGGCGGCAAGGTCGAGGTCCCGCGCGGACCCAAGATCGAGGTCGCTC
>DATAUO010000291.1:0-6907 GCA_036268215.1 Steroidobacteraceae bacterium | reverse complement strand
CTGCCATCGGCTACGACTTCACTCAATACGACCTGCGCAACGCCCAGGATGACGGCCTCGATGCGCCAAGCAGTCCGTCTCGCGCGTTGCCTTATGCACACGTCGACGCCGGCCTGGTGTTCGAGCGGGATGCCGGCGGCCAGCGCACGCAGACCCTCGAGCCGAGGATCGTCTACAGTTACGTGCCCTACCGAAATCAGAACGAGCTCCCGATCTTCGACTCAGGCCTGCCGGATCTCAATCTTACCGAGCTGTTCCGCACCAACCGCTACGTCGGATGGGACCGCATCGGCGATGCCAACCAGGTGGCGCTCGCGCTCAGCACCCGTCTGCTCGACCACGTGACCGGCGCTCAGTACCTGTCCGCCACCATCGGACAGATCCGCTACATCACCACCCCGCGCGTCGAGCTGCCGCCCGGCGCGCTGCCCATGTCCGATGGCGACTCCGTGGTCACGGTGCCGGGGATCAATCCACTCGCGGCCCCCGGGCAGGTCCTGGTCAACGCCCGGGGCCAGACCCTGATGTACTTCCCGGGCCAGTACGTGTCCGGCATCCCGGCACTGAGCCCCTACGCAGCCCCAAACGTCCGGGCGGCCACGGTGCCCGATACCTCGGGTGAGTTCCCCGCCTCGGACCTGGTCGGCGAGGTTGCCGTGACGGCCTACAAGCACGTGAGCGTCAACCTCGACTACCAGTGGAACCCCTACACCTCGCGGACCGACAAATCCGAGATCGGGGTGCAATACCGGCCGGATCCGAGCCGGGTGGTCAACCTCGGCTACCGCTTCCAGGACGGAATCCTGAAGCAGTGGGACGCCTCGTTCGCCTGGCCGATCGCCGATCGCTGGAACACCGTCGGGCGCTGGGTCTACTCGCTCATGGACCACCAGACCATCGAGCAAGTCGCTGGTTTTGAATACAAAAGCTGCTGCTACCGCATTCAATTGGTGCAACGCCGGTACGTGACCAACCGCTACGGAGGACTGGACACCTCGATTGCATTACAATTGGAACTGACGGGCTTGAGCTCGGTCGGAAAGCGTGCAGACACGTTCCTGGAACGATCGATCCGCGGGTACTCGACCCGCGACCCCAACGCCGAAGATTCGGCTCCTTGAAGGACGAGCTCGACCCATGCGAACCATTGCATCGATTTGCCTGATCCTGGCCGGAGTGATGTTCTCCACGATGGCCCCCGCCCAAACGCGCGACATCGGCGTGCACGGCGAGCTCTTGGACCGCATCGCGGCCGTCGTCAACGACGGCCTGGTGCTGAAGAGCGAGCTGGACGCCCAGATGGAGGCCGTCACCAAGCGGCTCCAGGAGCAAAAGGTCGAGATCCCCTCTCAAAGCGTGCTCAAGCAGCAGGTTCTCGACCGGCTGATCCTGCAGGAGATCGAGGCGCAGCATGCCAAGCGCGTGGGATTGACCGTCTCGGACGAGCAGCTCAACGGGGCGCTGCAGGAGATCGCGACCCGCAACAAGATTCCCTTCGACCAGCTGCCGACCGCGCTCTCGGCCCAGGGCGTCGACTACAAGTCCTATCGCGAATCCATGCGCCGCGAGCTCACGTTGAACACCCTGCGGCAGCGCGACGTGATCGCGCACATCAGCGTGAGCCCGCACGAGCTCGAGCAGTATCTGACCCGGGAGAAGACCCAGGCGGCCAACGACGAGTTCAACGTCTCGCACATTCTGATCTCGCTGCCGGAAGCGGCGACGCCGCAGCAGCTCGAGGACATGACGAAGAAGGCCAAGGACATCGCCGCGCGCGCGGGCAAGGGCGAGGACTTCGCCCAGCTGGCGATCGCCAACTCCAACAGCCAGACGGCGCTCGAGGGCGGGCAGCTCGGCTGGAAGAAAGGATCGCAGCTTCCCCAGTTCATTCTCGACACGGTGGTCAAGCTGAAGCCCGGGGAGGTCAGCCAGCCGGTGCGCACGCCGAGCGGGTTCCATATCGTCAAGCTGAACGAGGTGCGCAACGGCGAGCCTCAGATCATGGTCAACCAGATCCACGTGCGCCACATTCTCATGAAGACCAACGAGCTCGACGACGACGAGACCGTTCGCCAGAAGCTGGCCAAGCTCCGTGAGCGCATCCTCGCCGGCGAGGACTTCGCGGGCATCGCCTCCACGACGTCCGCGGACCCCGGATCGGCGCCCGACGGCGGCGACCTCGGCTGGACCGGCCCCGGCACGTTCGTTCCGGAATTCGACAAGGCGATCGCCGATCTCAAGGACAAGGAGATCACCCCGCCGTTCAAGACACGCTATGGCTGGCACATCGTGCAAATGCTCGGCACCCGCACCTACGACAGCACCGACGACGTGCGGCGCCAAAAGGCTTTCGCGGCCATCCGCGAGAGCAAGGCGGACGAGGAGACCGAGTTGTGGCTGCGCCGGCTGCGCGACGAGGCCTTCGTCGAGGTCAAGATGTGATCATGCGCGGCCTGCCGGCTCTGCTCTTCGAAGTCGGGACGTAGCGCGGGCGCGGCGGCCGCGCCCCAACCGTCCCGGAATTCATCCAGTGCCGCTTCCGCGGATCGTCATCACCTCGGGAGAGCCGGCCGGGATCGGTCCGGATCTCTGCGTCGCCCTCGCCGCGACCGCATGGAGCGCCGACATCGTGGTGGCCGCCGATGCGCACCTCATCGAGAGCACCGCGGCGGCGCTGCGGCATCCCCTCGCTCTCGAGCGGTACGACCCGGCCCGGCCGGCCGCGCCGCACCGTCCCGGCACGCTCACCGTCATGCACGTACCCGCACCGCGTCCGGTGGACGCGGGCCGCCTCGATCCCGGCAACGCGCGCTACGTGCTCGACCTGCTCGATCGGGCCTCGGACGGCTGTACCCGGGGCGAGTTCGCCGCCATGGTCACGGCCCCGGTGCAGAAGAGCGTTCTGATGGATGCCGGCTTCGCGTTCTCCGGCCACACCGAGTACCTCGCCGAGCGGACCGGTGCGGCGCTGCCCGTCATGCTGCTGGTCGCGGGCCGGCTGCGCGTCGCGCTCGCGACCACGCATCTCGCGCTCGCCGACGTTCCCAAGGCCATCACGCGGGAGCGGCTGCTCGCCACCTTGCGCATCGTGGACGCGGATTTGAGGCGCAGGTTCAAGGTGGCGGCTCCGCGCATCGCGGTGCTCGGATTGAATCCGCACGCGGGCGAGTCGGGCCACCTCGGTCGCGAGGAGATCGAGGTCATCGAGCCCGCGATTCGCGAGCTTCGCGCCGCGGGGCTGGACGTTGCCGGGCCGCTGCCCGCGGACACGGCCTTCACACCGAGATTCCTCGAAGGCGCCGACGTGGTCGTCGCCATGTATCACGACCAGGGCTTGCCCGTCCTCAAGCACGTCGGGTTCGGTGCCGCGGTCAATGTGACGCTCGGATTGCCGATCGTGCGCACCAGCGTCGACCACGGCACGGCGCTGCCGCTGGCGCGCACCGGGCAGGCCGACGATGGCAGCTTGCGCGCGGCGCTCGCACTCGCGATCGAGCTCGCCGATGTTGCCCATGCCGGTTCGTAAGCGGTTCGGCCAGCATTTCCTGCACGATCCCGCCGTCATTCGCCGCATCGTCGATGCGGTGGAGATCGCGCCCGGCGATCGCATCGTCGAGATCGGCCCCGGCCGCGGCGCGCTCACCTGGCCGCTGCTCGAGCGCGTCGGGAAGCTCACCGTGATCGAGGTCGACCGCGATCTCGCGCGGGCCCTCGAGGGCGACGCGCGGTCGAAGGGTCTCACCGTGCGGGTCGGCAACGTGCTGCGCGCCGATTTTGCGGATCTCGCCGGAGCGGACGGCGGCGCGTTGCGCGTCGTCGGCAATCTTCCCTACAACATCTCCACGCCGCTGTTGTTCCACCTGCTCGAGCAACGGGCTCCGATCGCCGACATGCTGTTCATGTTGCAGAAAGAGGTGGTCGACCGCATGGGCGCGAAGCCCGGAACCAAGCAGTACGGGCGCCTGACCGTCATGCTCGCCGCGGCGGCCGAGGTCGAGCCGCTGTTCGATGTCGGTCCGGGTGCGTTCCAGCCGCGCCCGAAGGTGTGGTCCGCGATCGTCCGGCTGCGGCCGTCCGCGGCGCCGCGGTTCGAGACGGGACGCCCCGGCGCGCTCGCCGCGGTGGCCACCGCGGCTTTCTCGCAGCGGCGCAAGACGTTGCGCAACTCCTTGAAGACCCTGCTCGCGCCGGATCAGATCGAGGCGTGCGGCATCGATCCCCAGCGGCGTCCGGAGACGCTTGCCCCCGAGGAGTTCGGCCGGCTCGCCGCGCAATACTCCCGACCGGTCGGCTATACTTGACCGCGCATGGCCCGCTACAAGAAAGTCCTCGTGCTGCTCGATCTATCGGAGCACAGCGAGCAGGTCCTCGCCGCCGCGCGGGACGCCGCCGCGCACACCGACGCGGCGCTGGTGTTGCTGCACGTCGTCGAGTTCGTGCCGGTGGAGCCGATGGGTGAAGCGTTGATGCCGAACCCCCGCGTCGAGAGCGAGCTCGTCCGGCGTGCACGAGAGCGGCTGCGCGACTTGATCGACCGGGTGGGGCTGACCGGAGCGGCCGGTCGAGTCGAGGTCGGCAACACCAAGGCGGAGGTCTTGCGGGTCGCGGAAGAGGAGCGGCCGGACCTCATCGTGCTCGGTAGCCGCGAGCGTCATGGGCTCGCCATCATGGTGAATTTCACCGAAGACACCGTGCTGCACGCCGCGCATTGCGACGTGCTCGTCATACGCGTGAAATAGCGCCGCATGAGCGCCGGCAGCGATCCGAAGATCCGCGTCGAGGTGGCGACCGCTTATGTCGAGGAGCAATCGGATCCTCGCGACAAGCGCTTCGTCTTCTCGTACACCATCACGATCCGCAACGAGGGACAGGTGCCCGCGCGCCTGCTCACGCTCCACTGGATCATCACCGATGCCAACGGCAACGTGAAGGAGACTCGCGGCGACGGCGTCGTCGGCGAGCAACCCTACCTGAAACCCGGCCAGGGGTTTCGCTACTCGAGCGGCGCGGTGATCGAGACACCGGTCGGCACCATGCAGGGGAGCTACCAGATGCTGGCCGACGACGGTCAGCATTTCGATGCGCCGATCGCACCTTTCCGGCTCGCCATGCCCGGAGTGCTGCACTGAGGGGCCCTGCGCCATCGAGGGCGGAGCGTCGCTGATGGCGCTGTACGCGATCGGCGATGTGCAGGGATGCAACGAAGAGCTGGGCGAGCTGCTGGCCGCCGTCAAGTTCAAGCCGGATCGCGATCGTCTCTGGCTCGTCGGCGATCTCGTCAATCGAGGTCCCGACTCTCTCGGCGTGCTTCGCCGGGTGCGCGCGCTGGGCGATGCCGCGGCCGTCACCCTCGGCAATCACGACCTGCACCTCCTGGCGGCGCATTACGGCCACGCTCGCCTGCGCGGCGACGACACCCTGGCCGATGTGCTCGCCGCACGCGATCGACGCGAGTTGCTCGGCTGGCTCCTGCAACGCGCGATCCTGCATGAGGAGCCGGAGCTCGGCATGTGCCTGCTGCATGCGGGCCTCGCGCCGCAGTGGGATATGAGCCAGGCACGCCGTTGCGCGCGCGAATGCGAGGAGGCGCTGCGGGGCGATCCCGAGCGCTTCTTCGCGCGGCTCTATGGCGACGAGCCGGCTCGCTGGGAGGACGGGCTCGAGCGCGAGGATCGCCTGCGGTTCATCGTCAATTGCTTCACGCGGCTGCGCTATGTGGATCAGGAGGGGCGCCTCGCCCTGCGCGCCAAGGGATCGCCGAAGAAGCCGCAGGGCAAGACCCTGGTCCCATGGTTCGAGGCGCCGGGCGCGCGCTGGCGTGGCGCCCGCATCGTGTTCGGCCACTGGTCCACCCTTGGATTCTTCCGTAACGACGAGGTTGTCGGCCTCGATACCGGCTGCGTATGGGGCGGCGCCTTGACGGCGCTTCGCCTGGACGCGCCCGACGCCGAGCCGGTGCAGGTCGGCTGCAAGGCGCACAGCCCGATCGAATGACGGGACATCCCGGGTGTCGTAGGTGCATCAGCGTTTTCCTTCATTAAAGGCTCTGCGGGCTTTCGAGGCGGTCGTGCGTCTGCGCAGCGCGGTCAAAGCCGGCGACGAGCTCCATGTCAGCGCGGGCGCGGTGAGCCACCAGATCAGAGCGCTCGAGCAGGAGCTCGGATTCCGCTTGTTCGATCGAGCTTCCGGCGAGCTGGCGCCCACCGCCGTGGCGCTCGAGCTCGCAGAGCAGGTTCGCGGGGGGTTCGATCTCATCTTCGCCGCCGTGCGGCGCTCTCGGCTGAGCGGCGACCCGACTTATCTGACGGTCAGCTGCGATGTGACGTTCGGCATCCTGTGGCTTGGACCGCGGATCGCGCGGTTCCGCGCGCGCCACCCGGATATCGATGTGCGCCTGGATCTGACGGACTCGGACCCGGACACATTCTGGCGCAACGTCGATGTGATGATCTATTTCGGCTACGGCCGATTCTCCGGGTATGAGGCCATCCGGCTCACGTCGGAATCGCTGTCCGCGGTCTGCTCACCGCAATACCTTCGGGACGCGTCGAGCGTACGGGAACCGGCCGACATCCTGTCGTGTCCCCTGATCCATGTCGAATGGTTCGAGCCGGATACCAGCTTTCGCACGCTTGCTTGGGAAAAATGGTTCGCCGCGGCCGGGGTTCCGCTGAACGGCGTCAGATTGTCCGGCATGCATTTCTCGCACACGGCAAACGCTCTCCAGGTTGCGATGTCGGGCGCGGGCTTTGCTCTTGCCAGCGATTGCCTCGCAGTCGACGCGCTCTCCTCCGGAGCGCTCGTGCGCCCGTTCGATGTCCGCTTGAAGCTGCCGCGCGACTACTATCTGGTTCATGCGGAGGCGGTCGCGGATCTTGGCAAGGTGGCGGCGTTTCGCGAATGGCTG
>DATAUO010000290.1:0-2800 GCA_036268215.1 Steroidobacteraceae bacterium | reverse complement strand
GCATGCTGCCGGGAGACATCGACGGCCTGGCCATCGTCGAGGTGCTGCGCAGGGCCGGCAAGCGCACGCCGATCCTCATACTGAGCGCCCTGTCGGAGGTCGACGACCGAATCCGCGGCCTGAAGAGCGGCGGCGACGACTATCTCACCAAGCCGTTCGCTTTCGGCGAGCTGCTGGCGCGCCTCGACGCGCTGCACCGCCGCGCCCAATCCATCAACGTCGAGACCCCGCTGGTGGTCGGCGACTTGCACATGGACCCGCTGACGCGCAAGGTTATGCGGGGAGATCGGCCGATCTCGCTGCAGCCGCGCGAGTTCAAGCTGCTCGAGTACCTGATGCGTCATGCCGGGCAGGTGGTGACGCGCACCATGCTCCTGGAGAACGTGTGGGACTATCACTTCGACCCGCAGACCAACGTGGTGGACGTGCACATCAGCAAGCTGCGCCAGAAGATCGACGCCGACTTCGAGCGCCCGCTGTTGCGCACGGTGCGCAATGCCGGCTACACCGTGACCGCGGACGACTAGGGATCGGGCGATGATCCGCTCTTCGGCCGTATCGCTCGCGCTGGGCTACGTGGCGCTGGGCATCACCGCCTTGGTGCTGTTCGCCGCTCCGCTCTGGTACGCATGGCAGGTGACCATCCAGGAAGGCCGCGCCGAGATCCTGCACGAGGATGCGCAGCGCCTCACCGACGTCTTTCGGCGCGACGGCGAGGCCGGGCTCGAGGCCTTCATCGATGCGCGCATCGGCATGCAGATCGCGGGCGACCGCATCCTGCTGCTCGCGGACTCGTCTCTCCACCCGCTGGCCGGCAATCTCGAGGCCTGGCCGGCCGGGGTGCCGGCCGCGCCGGGCAACTATCGCATGCGGGTGGAGGTGCCGAAAGAAGGCAAGCAGTGGGCGCTGGTGCACGTCACCCAGGTAGGCAACACCATGCTGCTGGTCGGCCGCTCCAACACGCTGTTCTCGTCGCTGGAGACCCACTTCTGGTGGGGCCTGACCGCGGCGATCGCGGTGCTGTCGATCGCCGGGATCCTCGTCGGCCTCATCACGCGGCGCGCGCTCATGTCGCGCGTCAACAGCATCCGCCAGACCGTCTCGGCCATCATCCATGGGGACCTGAAGCACCGCCTGCCGACGCAGCTCCATGACGACGAGCTCAACACGCTGTCCCGGACCATCAACGGCATGCTGGAGCAGATCGAGCTCCTGGTGCACGGGGTGCGCAACGTATCGAACTCGATCGCTCACGACCTGCGCACGCCGCTCGCCGAGCTGCGGTCGCGGCTCGAGGAGCTCGCCCTGATCCGCCCGCCCACGGAGGAGACGTTCGCGGAGATCGATGGTGCGGTTTCCGACGTCGATCGCGTCATCCGCATCTTCGATGCGCTGCTGCGGCTGGCGGAGATCGACGCGGGCATGCGCCGCTCGGGATTCGTCGCGCTGGACCTGTCCGATCTCGCGGCCAATGCGGTGGAGTTCTACGAGCCCGCGGCGGAGCTCAAGAAGATCGACCTGGTGTTGCGCTCGGATCGCGCCGTCAGCATCTCCGGCGATCCGATCCTGCTCGCGCAGGCGCTCGGCAATCTCATCGACAACGCCCTGAAATACGCGCCCGTGAACGGCCGCATCGAGGTCGCGGTGGCCGCGCGCGCAGGCCGCGCCGATGTCTCGGTGGCCGACGACGGACCGGGAATCGCCGACTCCGAGAAGGCCAAGGCCGTGGAGCGTTTCTACCGCGGCGATGCGAGCCGCGGCACCCCGGGCGTGGGCCTCGGGCTCGCCCTGGTGCAGGCCGTGGCGAAGCTGCACGGCAGCGCGCTGGAGCTCGCGGACGGCAACCCCGGACTGGTCGCCTCCATCCGGATCCCCCTCGAGACGCCGGGGACCGGCTCCGCCGAATCGCCGGTGACGGCAACGGAACCGCGTATCGTGCCTGCCGCGTTGGCGCCTACGTCCTGACTGCGCCTCTCACTGCGCGGGCTTCAGCACCGCGACGTTGTCGACCACGGTGATCGGCAGCGCGGGCAACCCGAACCGCCGCGTGGCCTCGGTGATCTGGCGGAAGATGTCGGCGGAGACCTTCGCATCGCTCACCCGGCGCGGGATGCCGGAGCGAGGCAGGCGCTCGCCATATCCGTCCTCGATCGGGTAGAGCCTGAGCTCGGCGAGGCGATTGTCCGCGAAGCGGCTGACGGCGATGACGCTCTCGAAGGTGAACGAGTGCGCGAAGGCCGCGCGGTTGAGCGGCGCCGTAAGATCGTAGTTGGTGGCTTTCTCGGGCTCTTTCCAAGCCTGCGAGAGCAGCTCACGATTGCCCTGGTGGAGATCGTGCGGCAGCGGCTCCTGGATGTCGCTCCAGAAGAAATTACCCAGACCGTACAGGATCGGGCGCACGCCGCGCACCGGCGAGCGATACAGCTCGACGGCGCCGAGATTATGGTTGCCCGTGGTCACGAACAGGTCAGCGCCCGCGTCGATCGCGGCATGCGCCAGCACCTTGAGGAAATCCCCGGCGCCGCGGGGCTGATCGGGATCGTCGCAGCCCGTGCTGCATTCGTGCGAGTGGATCGAAACGATCACGAAATCGGCGTTCTCGCGCGCGGACCGCACGCTCTTCAGGATCTCGGCGAGATCCTCCGCATCCATCGAATACTCATAGGCAAAGCCCGGGCCGCGCCGATACTTGGCGTCGAACAGCTCGATCGAGTCGATCGGTCCCTTGCAGTAGCGGGCCTGCGTCGCGCAGCCCACCCGTGCCAGGGCCTTCATCGCCTCGTCCGGCAATACCACCACG
>DATAUO010000289.1:0-5453 GCA_036268215.1 Steroidobacteraceae bacterium | reverse complement strand
CCATTCACATCCCCTGGTCGAAGCCGGCCCCATGTTTCGATCGGCGGGTGCCCGTGCCGCTGCCGGCGAATTTAACCATACGGATACGCCCCAACGTTAGAATGCCACCTGGCTCGAACCACCAAAGGGAGTCCGCATGAGCGGCGAGGTCGTCTTCTATCACAATCCCATGTCGCGCGGCCGAATGGTGCACTGGATGCTGGAGGAGTCGGGCGCGCCTTATCGAATCGAAGCCGTGCGCTTCGACAAGGGCGAGCACAAGCAGCCGAAATTCCTCGCCATCAACCCCATGGGCAAGATCCCGGCGATCGTGCACCAGGGCACGACGGTGACGGAGTGCGGCGCCATCATCGCCTACCTCGCCGACGCGTTTCCGGCGGCCAAGCTGGCGCCCGCCATCGGCGAGCGGGACCGCGGCACGTATCTTCGCTGGATGTTCTTCACCCAGGGTTGTACCGAGTCCGCCTTGATCGACCGCATGCTCGCGCGCCCGCCGGTGGAGAAGACCTCGGCGCTGGGATACGGCACCTACGAATCCGTGCTCGACACCTTGGAAAAAGCCTTGACCCCGGCGCCGTATCTGCTCGGCGATCGATTCAGCGCGGCGGATCTCTATCTCGGCAGCCAGCTCGGCTTCGGCTTCATGGTGAAGTTCCTCGAGCAGCGCCCGGTGTTCGTGAGCTACGTGAATCGCCTGCAGGAGCGGCCCGCCTTCAAGCGGGTACTCGAGGAGAGCGAGCGGCTGACCGCGGAGCTCGAGCGCCCGTGATGCGCACCTGAGCCGGCGCGCCGGCGCGCCGGCGGCCGCGCCTAGCGCACGATGGCCTGGTAGACCAGGCTGTGCGACAGCCCGCGCATGTCCGGGATCGTGTGCCCCTCGCTCCCGACCTGCTGGATCATCCCGATGACGATCAGATCCTCCACGGGATCGATCCAGAACCACGTCCCCGCGGCTCCGCCCCAGTAGTACGTTCCCTTGCCGTAGTAGCCGCCCGCCGCCGCCGGCTTTTCGTAGATGGCAAAGTCCAGTCCGAACACGACGCCGGGGTCCGGCATGGCGACGCCGTCGGGGAGCATGTCGGTGTGCATCAGCTCGACCGTGCGCGGGGAGAGCAACCGCACGCCCCCGAGCTCGCCGCCGTTCAGCAGCATCTGGCAGAAGCGCAGGTAATCGGCCGCCGTCGAGACGAGGCCGCCGCCGCCGGACGACAGCGCGGGCTTCTTGGAGAAGTCGTGATTCAAGGGGGGACCCATGATGCGCTGCTTGCCGGCCGCATCGTAGTCATAGAGCTCGGCGAGCCGCTTGACCTTGCCGGCAGGCACGTAGAACCCGGTGTCGCTCATGCCGAGCGGGGCGAAGATCCGCTTGGCCAGGAATTCCTCGAAGGGCATTCCTGAGAGCTTCTGCACGATGTAGCCCTGCACGTCGACCGACACGCTGTAGTGCCATTCGCTGCCGGGCTGCGCATTCAGCGGCAGCTTCGCGAGGCGGTTGATGAACTCATCGAGCGTGTTGTCCGGATTCAGGAGCTCGGCCTCGATCTGCATCTTGTCGACCGGCGTGCGGCTGAAGTACCCGTAGGTGAATCCGGCGGTGTGCGACATGAGCTCGCGCATGGTCATCGGGTGCTTCGGCTCGGCGTAGCTCACGTCGCCGCGCGCATCCGTGGCGTAGACCTTGAGGTCGGCGAACTGCGGCACGTACTTCGCCACCGGGTCGCCGAGCTGCCACTTGCCTTCCTCGAACAGCATCATCATGGCGACGCCCGTGATCGGCTTGCTCATCGAGTAGATGCGAAAGATGCTGTCTTTTTCCATGGGAAGGTTGGCGGCAAGGTCGCGCTTGCCGTCGGCGGCGAGCTGCACCACCTTCCCGTGGCGGGCCACGAGGGTGACGGCGCCCGCGATGCTCCCTTGCTCGATCAGACCGCGTGTCCAGGCGTCGAGCCTGCTCAGCCGCCCGCCCGACATGCCGGCGCTCTCGGGCTTGGCGAGGGTCAGCGCGGGATTCTCTGCCGCGGGTGCCGCACCCGTGAGCAGGGCGCCCGCGCCGACGACGATCAGCATGCCGAGGAGCAAGCGCCGACGCTTCGCGCCGGCGATCATCGTGATGAGCTCAAACATGGTCGGATGCCCCTTTGTTGTCGTTGATCGGATTGCGGTTTGCCGCCTCGTGCCGCACCGCGGCCGGCTGGCGGGCCAGTAGCCAGATTCCCGCGACCACCAGCAAGGTGCCCGCCGCCACCCATGGCGTGAACGGCTCTCCCAGGAACACCGCGGCCATGAGGATGGTCGACAGCGGCCCGACGGTCCCGGTCTGCGCGGTCAGGGTCGCGCCGACCCGCTCGATCGCCATCATCACCATGAGCACCGGCGCGAAGGTGCACACCGTCGCGTTCACCACCGAAAGCCAAAGCACCTGCGGTGCAACCGCCATGGCGCTCACGGGCTTCAGCAGAAAGAACTGTGCGATGCAGATCAGGCACGCGACGGTGGTCGCGAGGCCGGTGAGGCGGGCGGCGCCCAGACGCTGCACCTCCTCGCCGCTGAACGAGAGGTACACCGCATAGCTCGCCGCGCCGGCGAAGATCAGCGCGGCGCCGAGCGGTACGTTCTCGCCCTTGAGCGAGAGCTCCTGCCCGAAGACGCAGAGCACACCGAGATAGCTGACGCCGAGGGCGGTCCATTGCGCTCGCGTGGCGCGGCGCCCGAACAGCGCCATGCCGAGACCGAGCACCAGCGTGGGATTCAAGTACAGGATCAGGCGCTCGAGGCTCGCGCTCACGTATTTGAGCCCGGCGAAGTCGAGGAAGCTCGCGAGATAATAGCCGCAAAAGCCGAGCCCGACCGCCGCCTTCGCATCGCGCCACGTCAGGGCGGGTTTGCCGAGGCCGGCCCACCACGTCAGCACGAGGAAGAGCGGCAGCGCAAACAGCATCCTGTACATGATGAGCGTGACGGCATCGACTCCATATCGATAAGCCAGCTTCACGATGATCGCCTTGCCGGAGAAGGCGATCGCGCCGAGCGAGGCCAGCATCAAACCCCGGCGCCGCGTGGAGGCCGATGCAGTCGCGTTGTGCATGTGCGTCATTGTACGGAATGGCGCGAGTGTTGCGCAGCAGGCGACAAGCGAGGCCGATCGTCGTACGCTCATCCCATGGCATGGCGTCGGTTTCCGATCCGCGAGTGGCTCGTGACTTTCTTGGCTCTGATCGGAGTCGGCATCACGACGCTCATCTCGACGAAGCTCGGCGCGGACCTGACTCTGCCGCTGTTGCCGGGAGGAATCGCGGTCGCCGCCTCGATTCGCTGGGGGCGGCAGATGTGGCCGGCGATCTTTCTTGCGCGCGTGCTCACCGAGCTCGGGCTCGATCAGCCCCTCCTGCACGCGATCGGCGTGGGCGCGGGCGGCGCGGCAGGCTCCGTGCTGACCGCGTGGATCCTCGGGAAGCGAGGCTTCGATTCGAGCTTCAGTCACGCGCGCGATGTGCCCCTGTTCATCATCGCCGGCGCCATCGGCATGACGCTCGCGCCGACGCTCGGCCTGCTCGGGTCCGTGCTCGGGCACGACGCCTCCGCCGAGATCAGCTCCCTGCACTGGATCCGTTGGTGGAGCAATTCGACCGCCGGGGTGCTCGTGGTCGGCCCCATCCTGGTCGCGGCGAGCCGGCGAAGCCTCTCGCAATTCGCGGAGCACTGGTTGATCGGCTGCTTCTGGGTGCTTGCGGTCGCTTGTTGCTGCGCCGGCGCGCTCACCCTGGGCGCGGCCGGCGCCGGGCGGCCGCTGGTGGTCACGTTCGCGCTGCTGCTGGTGGTCGTCGGGGTCATTCGCTTCGGCCTCGTGGTCGCGGCCTCCGGTGCGCTCGCGATGTCGACCTCCGCCGGCCTGAGCTTCGTATTCGGAATCGGCATATTCGGCCGGCTCGATGAGATTGCCGGTTTTGCCACCCTGTGGTCGTTCAGCGCCGCTCTCACCGGTCTCGGGCTGTTGGTGACGGCGCTGCTCGCCGAGCGCGATAGCGCCGCTCTCGAGCGGCTGCAGGCCGAGCGTCGCTACGCGCAGATCTTCGATGCCAGCCCGCAGCCCCTGTGGGTTCACGATCCGGCGACTCTCGAGTTCCTGCTGGTGAACGAGGCGGCGGTGCGCCAGTACGGCTGGAGCCGCGAGGAGCTGTTGTCGCAGCGGGTGCCGGTGCTCGCGCCGCCGGACATGTTCGCGGTGGTCCCGCCGCGAGCGAGCGGCAGCGGGTCGAGCGCCGCGCCGGAGCCGTTCGAGACGCGCCATCGGACGCGTGATGGCCGCGTTCTCGCCGTCGAGGTATGGACTCGCGACATCGAGCTCGGCGGCCGGCCCGCCGAGCTCGTATTTGCGAGTGACGTCACCGAGCGGCGCGCGCTGGGCAGCGCTCTCATCGATGCCATCGCCTCCGAGCAGAGGCGCATCGGCCACGAGCTCCATGACGGCTTGGGGCAGGAGCTGACGGGTCTCGCGCTCTCGGCGCGCGCGCTCGCCACCCGCGCGGGGCGCGAATATCCCCCGCTGTCGACCGGCCTCGAGCAGCTGGCAGCACTCGCGGCAAGCTGCATCCAGGCCGCGCGCCGCATTGCCCAGGGCGTAGCGCCGCTGAGCGATGCGGACGGCAATCTGCCGGCGGTGCTCGATGCGCTCGCAGCCCGCAGCTCCTTAGGGGGAGTCACGGTGCGTTCCAGGGCGCGGCTGGATGCGGCCATCATGCTCGATCTGGAGACTCGCAATCATCTCTATCGAATTGCGCAGGAAGCGGTGCAGAACGCGCTCAAGCACGCCCAGGCACGTCACGTCGACATCGACCTGTGGGCGCAGGGCTCGGGCGTGACGCTCGCCATCCGCGACGATGGCATCGGGCTGCCTGGCTCGGCGGCCGCGCGGCGCGGGCTCGGGATGCGCACCATGCACTTTCGCGCCGGGTCGATCGGCGGCAGGCTCACCATCGCATCGCGCAGCGGGGGCGGCGTAACGGTGTCATGCGAGGTGGCACAACCGAAGACGGTCTCGGCCATCGCGAGCGCCGGCTGAGGCGAGCGAGCCTCGGGGCCGAACCAATCCGCGGTCCGTCCGATTCGATGCGCAAGCGGGCGCGCAGCGCATTCTGTCAACCGGCGCGGGGGCCGGGACGTTGAACTCAGGGTGCATCGCACAGTCTTATATAATGGCGGCGGCTGCACGAGCGCCGCAGGTGTCCTATGAGCAACTTAACGATTCGCAAGTCCCTGGGTTTGGCGCTGGCCGCGTCCTTGATCGCGCTGGCGCCTGGCACGCCGGCATTCGCGCAGCGGGTCGGGCATTTCGGCGGCTATCACGGCGGCTATCACGGCGGCTACGGCTATCACGGCGGCTACGGCTGGCATGGTGGATATGGTTGGCGGGGCGGCTACTACGGCTGGGGCGGGTGGGGCCCGTGGTGGGGAGG
>DATAUO010000288.1:0-7767 GCA_036268215.1 Steroidobacteraceae bacterium | reverse complement strand
CCGACCGCGAACAGGCCGTCGTCGCGGACGTCGGGCTCGAAGCGGCCTTCGATCTTGATGGTCGGCCCGAAGACGTCGGCGATGACCGAACGGTACTGATCGGGCCGCAAGCGCCGCGCGATGACCGGTGCGCCGGGCGAGCTCGGCTCGCCGCCGGCGAAGAGCTTCGCGATCGCCTGCACGGCGTCCCGGGCGCAGCCGGTCAAGGTGGCGCAGGTCAGCGAGCGATCGGCGCCGATCGCGGCAGTGGCACCGGCGGGAGTCGCGCCAGCGGGGGTGGCACCGGGGGGAGTCGCGCCGGCGGGGGTGGCGCCTGGGTCGGCGGTGGCGGCGGCGGCGGCGGCCTTGGCGGCGGTGGCGGCAGCCGCGCCGGTGGCGCGGGCGACGAAGGCCGGCACCGCCTCGATCATGTAGGCCGCCGAGATGGCGGTGTTGTTGCCGGTGACCGGATCGGGATACGCATCGGCGTCGCGACGCAGTGCGTAATAGAGCGCCGGAGTGTCCACGCCGAAGCCGCGCTCATCGATGTAGCCCACCTTGGCGTGGCTCCAGTACACGGGATACCACGGTTGATATCCGCCGAGCACGCCTTCCAGGGTGCCGTCCGGCTTCACCTTCAAGCGGACGCGCGCGTCCATGAACTCGTAGAGCGGCTGGATGTACGAATCGCAGCGCATGCGAATCGGCGCCGGCTCGGTGGTCACGACGCCGCTCCGGAGCCGACCGCGCAGCACGTTGCGCGAGGCCGGATGATCGAGAACACGATAGGTCATGTCGCTGCGCACGTGGCCGTTCGCATCCTGGGTGGTGACGGCATCGATGGAGGTCTCCAAGGTGACCGTCACGTCGCCATCGTGCGTGAGATCGCCGCTGATCAAGATCAGCCAGGCTCCCATGGCCGCGCGCGTCGAGTCCCAGCGGTACTCCGGCTCGAGCGGGGGATGCGGCGGCGGCGAGCCCCGATAGACGGGAATGCACCCGATCGCATGAAACAGCCGGTTGTCGACGCCTTTCTCGTGGGTATCGGGATCCTCGTACGATGTGGCGGAGTCCGTGCCCTTGCCGTCGAGATCGAAGCCGTAGCCAAAGCGCCCGACCGCGGGCCTGAGGTGCGCGTCGGGGACCGTGGTCGGGTGGGAGTACACGTTGTCCTTGCCGTTCCCCCGTGTCGCCACGGCGCCCACCCAGTTGGTCGTCGGCCGGCCGTTCTGCCGGTTGTAATCGGCATCGAACATGCGATCGACCTCCGCCTGGGGCAGGCCGAGGGTCTTGAGGTCGCGCTTGAAGAACACGTCCGGCAGGGGGTTGAGACCTTGCGGGCAGGTATCCGGGCCGAAGTACGTCGCGGGATAGAAATAGTAGACCACGAAGCTCCGGGTGCTCACGGCGGCAGGCGACGCCGCTGGTGTCGAGCTCTGGGGTGCGGCAGGCGAGGCCGCGCGTGGCGGGCTCGGCGGTGCGGCCGGAGAGTTGGGCACGGCGCCGGATGCTCCGGCAAGCGCCGCGGAGAGAATTCCTGCCAGTGCCGTCCGGGACGCTGCGGCGAGCGCCGCGGCGAGGCTGGGGCCTCCGCCCGAGGATGCTGCGCCGAACGGCTCGCCGTCGGCGTTCCGGTAGTTCGTCTTCCCTGGCCTTCGGAGCGTCCTTTTCGACCGTTCAATGGCGACGGAACGAGACATCTCTCCGGACCATAGCAAATTTGAAAACCGATTTCATTCAACCGATATACTGCGGCCCCACTCCGATCGACCGGCGTTATGAAAAAGATCCAACTGGGCTCGCTGCAGGCCTCCGCTCTGGGGCTCGGCTGCATGGGGATGAGCGAGAACTACGGCCCAAGCGATGAAAGCGAGAACCTCGCCACCCTCGCACGGGCGCTCGAGGTCGGCATCACGCTCCTCGACACCGCGGACTCCTATGGTCCCCATACCAATGAGCTGTTGCTCGGCAAGTTCCTCGGCGGGCGGCGCGGCCAGGCCGTGGTCGCCACCAAGTTCGGCTTCGTCCGCAGCGACGCTCCCGATGCTCGCGCCATCGACAACAGCCCCGACTACATCCGCCGCGCGTGCGAGGGATCGCTGCGGCGGCTCGGAGTCGATGCCATCGACCTCTATTATGTGCATCGCGTCGATCCCGCGAGGCCGATCGAGGACACGATCGGAGTCATGGCCGATCTCGTGAAGCAGGGCAAGATTCGCAACATCGGTCTTTCGGAAGTGTCGGCCGCGACGCTGCGCCGCGCCTGCGCGGTCCACCCGGTGGCCGCGGTGCAGAGCGAGTACTCGCTCTGGACGCGCGACGTGGAGCGCGAAGTGCTGCCCGCATGCCGGGAGCTCGGCGTCTCGCTGGTGGCCTTCTCGCCGCTCGGCCGCGGGTTTCTCACCGGCGCGATCAAGAATTCAGCCGGCCTGGCCGAGGACGACTATCGCCGGCAGCTGCCTCGGTTCCAAGCCGAGGCGGCGGAGCACAACGCGGCGCTCGTGGCGAAGCTCGAGGCCCTGGCGCGATCGGTGGGATGTACCACCGGTCAGCTGGCGCTCGCATGGCTGCTCGCGCACCCGGGGGTGATCCCCATCCCCGGGACGCGCCGCATCCGGCGGGTCGAGGAGAATGCCGCCGCCGCGGAGCGGGTGTTGTCCACGGGGACGCTCGCGGCCGTCGATGCGCTGTTCCCGCCGGGCGCGGCCGAAGGCGCACGTTACGATGCGAGCGGCATGAAACTGGTCGATTCCTGAGCGGAACGGCCCGAATTCTCGCGGATCGCGGATATTGAGGCGGCGGTCACGTCGCCGGCACCCATGCTTTGCTGCGCCGCCGGTATAGTCCTACACGAGATTTCGTCCGGCAGGACAGGCGCGGCCGGCCGCGATTGCTTAGAGTCGCTGATTGACGGGTGACGGGGCCGCCAGGGCACCTTTTTGAATCGAGCAAAGGTTGACCAGGAGCCGACACGTGCTGACCGATCACGACATCTACCTGTTCCGAGAAGGCACGCACTCGCATCTGTATTCGCGGCTCGGCTGCCGTTTGCTCCCGGACGGGGCAGGAGCGCATTTCGCCGTGTGGGCGCCCAATGCGTCCGGGGTGTCCGTCATCGGCGATTGGAACGGCTGGAACGGAAGCGAGAGCCCCCTCAGCCCGCGCTGGGACGGCTCCGGCATCTGGGAGGGCAGCGTTCCGCGAGCCGCGCACGGGCAAGCCTACAAATATCGCATTGCATCGCAGCACGGCGGCTACGCGGTCGAGAAAGCCGATCCGCTCGCGATCTACTGCGAAACGCCGCCGGCCACCGCCTCGCGGATCTGGAATCTCGACTACACCTGGAACGATGCGCACTGGATGGGCGAGCGGGGCCGTCGCAACGGGCTCGACGCGCCGATGTCGATCTACGAGCTGCACGCCGGATCCTGGCGGCGCAAGGAGGGACGTTTCATGACGTATCGCGAGCTCGCGCACGAGCTCGGCGACTACATCCAGGAGACCGGTTTCACGCACGTCGAGCTCATGCCGATCACCGAGCATCCGTTCTACGGCTCGTGGGGCTATCAGACGGTCGGCTATTTCGCGCCGACGGCGCGCTACGGCACGCCGCAGGATCTCATGTACTTCGTGGACCATCTGCACGGCCGCGGCATCGGCGTGATCCTCGACTGGGTGCCGTCGCACTTTCCGAGCGACGAGCACGGCCTCGCCTACTTCGACGGTACGCATCTCTACGAGCATGCGGACCCGCGCCAAGGTTTCCATCCGGAGTGGAACTCGGCGATCTTCAATCTCGGCCGCAACGAGGTGCGCAGCTTCCTGTTGTCCTCCGCCATGTTCTGGCTCGACCGCTATCACATCGACGGGCTGCGCGTGGATGCGGTTGCGTCCATGCTCTATCTGGACTACGCGCGCCGCGACGGCGAATGGATTCCGAACCCCTACGGCGGACGCGAGAATCTCGAGGCGATCGGATTCCTGCGCGCTTTGAACGAGTCGGTCTACCGCGAGCATCCGGACGTGGCGATGGTCGCCGAGGAGTCGACCGCGTGGCCGATGGTCTCGAGGCCGACCACCATGGGCGGGCTCGGCTTCGGCCTCAAATGGAACATGGGCTGGATGCACGACACCCTCGAGTACATGAAGCAGGATCCGATCCACCGCAGATACCACCACGGGCAGCTGACGTTCTCCCTGATCTACGCGTTCAACGAGAACTTCGTGCTGCCGCTGTCCCACGACGAGGTCGTGTACGGCAAGGGATCGCTGATCGGCAAGATGCCGGGCGACGACTGGCAGAAGTTCGCCAACCTTCGCGCGCTCTACGGCTATATGTGGGCGCATCCCGGCAAGAAGCTGCTGTTCATGGGCGGCGAGTTCGCGCAACGGCGGGAATGGACCCACGAGGGCGAGCTCGAGTGGTGGGTTTCGGGGCTGCCCGAGCACGCCGGTGTCAAGCATCTGGTGAGCGACCTGAATCGCGTGTATCGCGCCGAGCCGGCGTTGCATGAAGTCGATTTCTCGCACGAGGGGTTCGAATGGCTGGATGTGGGCAACGCCGAGTCCAGCGTGGCGTCCTTCCTGCGCAAGCCACGCGACGGCCGCCCGGCGGTGCTGATCGTCTGCAACTTCACCCCGGTGCCGCGCGACAACTACCTCGTCGGCGTGCCGATCCGTGGAGCGTGGCAGGAGATATTGAACACCGACGCGCGGGAGTACGGCGGCTCGGGCTGGGGGAATCTCGGCCGCGTGGAATCCTCGCCGGTGAGCATGCACGGCCAATTGGAATCGCTGAACCTGAGCCTGCCGCCGCTCGCCACCATCATGCTGCGACCGGCGCCGAATACTTGAGGCGGCCCGATGGCGAAGGCGAGCCCGACCACCGACTCCACGCGCAAAACCGCAGCGCCGGACACCGCCGATGGCGCGCGGCCCGTAGCCGCCGCCGCCTCCGCAATCCCCGACGAGCCTGACATTGCGCGCCCCGCAGAGGGCATCGGGATCGCGGACGGCCGCGTCCGCGCGGTCATCGATGCCGTGAACCCGTCTCTCGACGGGGGCCGCTTCCCGGCCAAACGCATCGCCGGCGAGGCGGTGGAGATTCGCGCGAGCTGCTTTGCCGACGGGCACGACAAGCTGCGGGTGCGCCTCGGCTGGCGCCCCGAGGGGCCGGGTGCCGGGTACGAGAGCGAGATGGAGCCGCTCGGCAACGACGTGTGGCGCGCGCGGTTCACGGCGCCGCGCGCGGGGCGTTATCGCTACACGGTGACAGCGTGGGTGGATCACTTCGAATCGTGGAGCGGCGAGCTCGGGCGGCGCGAGGATGCGGCGGACGTGCGCATTGCGCTCGAGGTCGGCGCCGCGCTGATCGAGGAAGCCGCGCGCCGGGCTCACGGTGCCGGGTCCGTGCGCGACGCCGCCGCGCTCGAGGCCTGGGCCGCCGAGCTGCGAGCCGCGGTCAAGAACCCCGCATCGGACACCGGCGCGCAGAAGGCGCTGGCGCTGGATGCCGCGCGGGCAGAGATCGCGGCGCGCCACGCGGATCGGAGCCTCGCGGTCAGCGTCTCGCGCGAGCTGGTCGTGGATCGGCCGCGCGCTCGTTTCAGCGCCTGGTACGAGCTGTTTCCCCGCTCCGCGGCGGCGGAGCCGGGACGACACGGAACGTTTCGGGATGTCGAGCAACGCCTGCCGTATCTCGCGGAGATGGGCTTCGACGTGCTGTACTTCCCGCCGATTCATCCAATCGGACGGATCAACCGCAAGGGACGCAACAACACGCTCGACGCGAAGCCCGGGGACGTCGGCAGCCCTTGGGCCATCGGGTCGGAGGAGGGCGGACACAAGGACATCCATCCCGCGCTCGGCACCCACGAGGGCTTTCGCCGCTTGCTCTCCAAGGCGCGCGACGCCGGTCTCGAGGTCGCGCTGGACATCGCCTTCCAGTGCGCGCCCGACCATCCGTACGTCAAGGCTCATCCTGATTGGTTCAAGCACCGTCCGGACGGTTCGGTGCAGTACGCGGAGAACCCGCCGAAGAAATATCAGGACATCTATCCGTTCGACTTCGAGTGCGCGGATTGGCGGGCGCTGTGGGCCGAGCTCGAGAGCGTGGTCGAATTCTGGATCGCGCAGGGCGTGCGCATATTCCGCGTGGACAACCCGCACACCAAGCCGTTCGATTTCTGGGAGTGGCTGATCGGCTCGGTCAAGCGCAACCACCCCGAGGTGATCTTTCTCGCCGAGGCGTTCACGCGCCCGAAGCTCATGCACCGGCTCGCCAAGCTCGGCTTCTCGCAGTCGTATACCTATTTCACCTGGCGCAACAGCAAGCGCGATCTGATCGAATATTTCACCGAGCTCGCCCAGGGGCCGGGCCGCGACTACTATCGGCCCAACGTATGGCCCAACACGCCGGACATCCTTCACGAGACCCTGCAGTCGGGATCGCGCCCGGTGTTCGCGGCGCGCCTGATCCTGGCCGCGACGCTCGCCGCGAGCTACGGTATCTACGGGCCGACCTACGAGCTGCTGGACGGCGCTCCGCGCGAGCCCGGCGGCGAGGAGTACCGCGACTCGGAGAAGTATCAGCTGCGCCACTGGTCGCTCGAGCAGCGCGACAGCCTCTGGTCGCTGATCGCGCGCATGAACCGGATCCGGCGCGCGAATCCGGCGCTCCAGTCGGACGCCACGCTGCGCTTCGTTCCGGTCGACAACGAGCGGTTGATCGCCTATGCCAAGACCGATGCCGCCAGCGGGGACGCCATTCTCACCGTGGTCAATCTCGATCCCGACCAGCCGCAATCCGGCTGGCTCGATCTGGATCTCGCGGCGCTCGATCTCGATGCCGATCAACCGTTCCAGGTTCATGATCTCCTGAGCGAGCAGCGCTACATCTGGCACGGTCCGCGCAACTACGTGCTGCTCGATCCGCGGCGCTCACCCGCGCACGTTCTCAAGGTGCGGCGGCGGGTGCGCAGCGAGCGGGACTTCGACTACTACCTCTAGGAGGCCGCTTGATTCGTTCCGCTGCACACGAACCGCCCGGCCGCCGCCGCGACCCTCGGACAATCTCCCGGTGGCTGCGATGAACGACGTCAACGCCGCGGCGGCCACCGCCCCCGGCGCCGCCGCCGTCGCGACCACCGTAGCCTCGGTCACGGCGGATCCGGCCGCACCCTCCGGTTTCGATCCGCACGATGCACTCTGGTACAAGGACGCGGTCATCTACCAGCTCAACGTCAAGTCGTTCTTCGATTCGAACGACGACGGCATCGGGGACTTCAAGGGGCTCACCTCCAAGCTCGAGTACATCCGCGATCTCGGCGTGAATTCGGTCTGGCTGATGCCGTTCTATCCCTCGCCGCTGCGCGACGACGGCTACGACATCGCCGACTACAAGAGCGTGCATCCGCAATACGGCACCCTCGATGATTTCCGCGCGATGCTGGCCGAGGCGCACCGCGTGGGCCTGAAGGTCATCACCGAGCTCGTCATCAACCACACCTCCGATCAGCACCCGTGGTTCCAGGCCGCCCGGGCCGCGCCCGCCGGATCCCCGGAGCGCGATTTCTACGTGTGGAGCGACACCGACCAAAAGTACCTCGGCACGCGCATCATCTTCACCGACACGGAATCCTCGAACTGGACCTTCGACGGCCAGGCGAAGGCGTACTACTGGCACCGTTTCTTCAGCCACCAGCCCGACCTGAACTTCGACAATCCGCGCGTGCTCGAGGCCGTGTACGACATCATGCGTTTTTGGTTGGACATGGGGGTCGACGGCTT
>DATAUO010000287.1:0-47053 GCA_036268215.1 Steroidobacteraceae bacterium | reverse complement strand
TGCAGCAGATCGGCAACATCCCCGTGACCGGCGCCGCCGCGGGCACGCGGCCGCAGGTGCTCGAAGCGCTGGCGACGATGAAGCGCGACGCGCACATGGCCAACGTCTCGCATTACAACGTGCAGCCGATCATCGACATCTACGGAGCCGTCCAGGGCCGCGACCTCGGCGGCGTATCGCGCGACATCAGCGCGATCATCGACAAGGCGAAGAAGGATCTGCCGCGGGGATCCACGATTGAGCTTCGCGGCCAGATCGAGACGATGAACTCGTCGTTTGCCGGCCTGCTCGGCGGCCTCGTGCTGGCCATCGTGCTCGTCTACCTGCTGATCGTCGTGAACTTCCAGTCGTGGCTCGACCCGTTCATCATCGTGTCGGCGCTGCCCGCGGCGCTCGCCGGCATCGTGTGGATGCTGTTCCTGACGCACACCACGGTGAGCGTGCCGGCGCTGACCGGATCGATCATGTGCATGGGCGTGGCCACCGCGAACAGCGTGCTGGTGATCAGCTTCGCGCGCGAGCAGATGCATGCCGGCATGAATGCCGCCGCCGCGGCGCTCGAGGCGGGATTCACCCGGCTGCGCCCGGTGCTGATGACGGCTCTGGCGATGATCATCGGCATGATCCCGATGGCGCTGGGTCTCGGCGAGAGCGGCGAGCAGAATGCTCCGCTCGGCCGCGCCGTCATCGGCGGCCTGGTTTTCGCGACGTTCGCCACCCTGTTCTTCGTGCCGGTCGTGTTCAACCTGGCCCACAAGCACGACAAGCCCGACAAGAAAGCCAAACAAGTCGAGAACCAGCCCGATGAATGATCGAGAAGGAGCGCACCGCGAGTCCCGCGGGCCGGAGCACGAGGAGATCGATCCGCGCGAGAAGGAGAAGCTCAAGGGAACGGCGAAAAAGGTCGTCGTCGTCCTGGTGGTGCTCGCCCTCGTCATGGCGGTGTGGGGCATCGCCAGCCGGCTGATCGATCGCGCGCATCTGCGCAAGCAGACCGCGCAGGACGTGCAGGTCACGGTCGTGACGGTGAAGGCGACCTCGAGCAGCGCGGACAACGAGCTGGTCCTGCCGGCCAACGTCACGGCTTTCATGGAGGCACCGATCTACGCGCGCACCAACGGTTATCTCAAGACCTGGAACACCGACATCGGGACGCGCGTGCACAAGGGCGACCTGCTCGCGGAGATCGAGACGCCGGAGGTGGATCGACAGCTCGCGCAGGCGCGCGCGGACCTCGACACGGCCGGCGCCAATGCCCGGCTCGCTCAGACGACCAACGCGCGCTGGCAGCAGCTGGCCGCGAAGCAGGCCGTCTCCAAGCAAGACGCCGAGGAGAAGGCGGGGGCCGCGGCCGCGACCGGAGCCGCCGAGACCTCGGCGCGGCAGAACGTCAAGCGTCTCGAGGACCTGGAATCCTTCAAGCGCGTGGTGGCGCCCTTCGACGGCGTCATCACCGCGCGCAACACCGACGTGGGCGCGCTCATCAACGCGGGCGAGGCGAGCGGCGGCGAGCTGTTCCGGCTCGCCGACATTCATGTGTTGCGCGTCTATGCGCAGGTTCCGGAGGCGTATGCCGCCGAGACGCGCGCGGGGCTGCATGCGGAGCTGCGATTCATGGAGCATCCGGGCGATGCCTATCCGGCCGAGACCATCCGCACGTCCAACGCGCTCGACCCGGCCTCGCGCAGCATGCAGGTGGAGCTGCAGCTCGACAACAAGGAAGGCAGGTTCTTTCCGGGCGCCTACGCCGAGGTGCACTTCAAGCTGCCGAGCGACCACGAGACCCTGCGGCTGCCGTCGAACACCATCCTGTTTCGAGACACCGGCCTGCAGGTGGCGACGGTCGGCGCCGATCACAAGGTCAAGCTCAAGACCATCGTCCAGGGAAGAGACTTCGGCAAGACCGTCGAGATCCTCGGCGGTCTCGACCCCAATGACGAGGTCGTGGTGAACCCGCCGGACTCGATCGAGGACGGACTCGAGGTTCGCGTCGCGCCTCCGCCCAAGAAAGGAGACGGCAGCGGAGCGGGGGAGCAGGGCCAGGCCGCGGGCGCGCAGGGCCAGTCAGGCGCGCAGAAGGGCGCGAGCGAGCCCGGCGAGTCGAAGACCAAGACCAAGGAATCCACGTTGTGAGGAGCCGCTCGAGCCGCGGCGTTGCGGTGGCCGCGTCGGTCGCAGCGCTCGGAGCGTGCTCGTTCGCGCCCCACTACCAGGTGCCGAAGACTGCGCCGCCGCCGCCGGCCTACCGGGAGCTCGCGGACTGGAAGACCGCGCAGCCGGCGGATGCGATGCCCAAGGGCGATTGGTGGACGATCTACCGGGATGACTCGTTGAGCGCGCTCGAGACCAAGGCCGAGGCCGCCAATCAAAATCTCAAGGCGGCGTTCGCAAGATTGCAGCAGGCGAGGGCGGACACCCGCATCGCGCGGGCCGACCTCTTTCCGAGCTTGTCCGCGAAGGCGACCGCGACCCGGGCGCGCGTCTCGCCGAATTCCCCGCAGTACATCGCCGGCGCACCGACCGAGGGCACGGATTTCGACGTCGAGGCCGATCTCTCCTACGAGCTCGATTTGTGGGGGCGGGTCCGAAACGAGGTGGCCGCCGCCCGGGCGACTCAACAAGCGAGCGCCGCCGACCTCGCCGCGATCCGCCTGTCCATTCATGCGGAGGTCGCGACCGACTACTTCGGCCTGCGCAGCTACGATACGCAGCGGCAGCTGCTCGACAAGACCGTCGAGGATTACGCCAAGGCACTCGAGCTCGAGCAGACGCTGTTCGACGGCGGGGCGGCCGCGCTCTCGGATCTCGAGCAGGCCAAGGCGCAGCTGCATACCGCGGAGACCCAGGCGGCGGACGTGCGCCTGCTGCGCAACCAGCTCGAGCACGCCATCGCGGTCTTGGTCGGAGAGAGCCCTTCCTCCTTCCGGCTGGCGGTGAATCCGTTGCCGCAGGATGCGACTCCGCCGCGGCTGGATCCCGGAATGCCGTCCGCGCTCCTCGAGCGCAGGCCGGATGTCGCCGAGGCGGAGCGCCGCGTGTCGGCCGCCAACGCGCAAATCGGCGTGGCGCGCGCGGCCTACTTCCCGCAGTTCGTCCTGACCGGCGCCGGCGGATTCAACAGCGTGCATGCCTCGAGCTGGATCGGCGCGCCGAGCCTCTTCTGGTCGGTGGGCCCGACCGTCACCATGCCCTTGTTCGAGGGAGGACGTCTCCTGGCGCAGACCTCGCGCGCCAAGGCGGCGTACTCGGAGCAGGTCGCCGATTACCGCAACACCGTGCTCACGGCCTATCAGGAAGTCGAGGACAATCTTGCCGCGCTTCGCCAGCTCGAGATCGAGAGCAACACTCAGGCTCTGGCGGTCGAGGCGACGGGAATCGCCCTGCAGAAATCACAGGACCGCTACCTCGCGGGTCTCGTGACCTACCTCGAGGTGGCTTCGACCGAGACCGCCGCATTGCAAGCGCAGCTCTCGCGCATCAACATTCAGGCGCGACGCCTCGACGCCTCGGTGCTTCTGGTGAAGGCGCTCGGAGGCGGCTGGAGCGAGAACATGAATCCCAATCCGAGCGAGGCTCGGGTCGGCGAGAATTGATCGGGCGGCGGTTTCGGTCTCGGAGGGAGCCATCATTTCGGAGCAGTTCGACATCTGCGTCATCGGCGGAGGGATGGCGGGGCTGTCGGTATCCGCGGGCCTCGCGGCGCGTCACCGGGTGGTCCTGCTCGAGCGCGAGCCGCACTTTGCCTATCACTCGACCGGGCGCTCCGCGGCGCTGTTCGCGGAGTCGTACGGAAATGGGCCCATTCGTGCCCTCACCCGGGCAAGCCGCGAGTTCTTCTTCCGCGACTCCGCGGAAGCGCCGTTCACACAGCCGCGCGAGGCGATGTTCGTCGCCGCCGCCGGGCAGACCGAGTCATTGAGCGCATTGCATGCCGAGCTGTCCCCGGCCTCGTCCGCGATCCGGATTCTGGATTCGGCCGCCGCGCGCGAGCGCTGCCCGATCCTGCGCGCGAGCACCGTCGAGGCGGCGTTGCTCGATCCCGACGCGCGGGACATCGACGTGGCCCGCGTCGTCGATTTCTACGCGCGGGCGTTCAAGTCGCGCGGCGGCGAGCAGCGGCGCGGCGAGCCGGTGGCGGCCCTCGAGCGGGATGGAGGCGGGTGGCGCGTGCGTACCGAGTCGCGCGAGCTGCGCGCCCTCATCGTCATCGACGCCGCGGGTGCCTGGGCGGACTCGATCGCGCTGGCGGCCGGCGTGGCGCCCGTGCGCCTCGAGCCGTGCAGGCGCACCGCGGTGCGCGTGAGCACCGGATCGTGGGACGCGGCGCGCTGGCCGATGGTGATCGACTCGGAAGAGCAATGGTATTTCCGCGCCGACGCAGGTGCGCTGATGCTGTCTCCCGCGGACGAGACCCCGAGCGAGCCCTGCGACGCTCAGCCCGACGACTACGACGTCGCGCTTGCCATCGAGCGGGTCGAGGCCGCGACCACGCTGGTGGTGGACCGGCCCCTGAGCAGCTGGGCGGGCCTGCGTACCTTCGCGGCCGACCGCACGCCCGTGGTAGGGTTCGACGCCGCTGTGCCGGGATTTTTCTGGCTGGCCGGGCAGGGCGGCTACGGCATCCAGGCGGCGCCCGCGCTCGCCGAGCTTGCGGTGGCGCTCATCGAGGAGCGGCCGGTGCCGGCCGAGCTGGCGGAGCACGGCGTCGACGCGGCGGCGCTCTCGCCGCAGAGGTTGCGCTGAAGCTGACGCGGCGCGGTCAGTCGGCGGCCACCGGTGCGGCGCCGGTCGCCGCGGGCCGGCGTACCAGGAAGCAGAGCGGCAGCAGCCCCACGCACAGCCACGCCGAGATGTAGAAGAGATCGATCGAGGACATGAGGTAGCTCTGGCCCACGAGGCCGCGGGTGAGGGCGCCGGCGGCGACCTGATCTCCGATCCCGAGCCGGTGCATCTGCGTGAGCGCCTCCTGGTAAGCGGGGGCGTAGACGTTGACGGCGTCCGCCAGGCGCGTCTGATGGAGCGCCTCGCGTCGATCCCAGAACGTCGTGATCAGCGAGGTGGCGAAGCTGCCGGCGGTGATGCGCAGGAAGTTCGACAGGCCCGACGCCGACGGGATCTTCTGCGGCGGCAGGCCGTCGAAGATCACCGCGAGCATGGACACGAAGAACAGGCCCATCGCGAATCCCTGCACGAGCTGCGGCGCCACGAAGGCGAATACGCCGGCGTCGGCCGTGAGCCCGGCGCGCATGAAATAGGACACGGCATACAGGCCGAACGAGGTCGCGGCGAGCATGCGGGGGTCGTAGCGGCGCATCAGGCGTCCGACCATGAGCGAGGTCAGCACCGCCGTGACTCCGCTCGGCGCCGACACGAGGCCCGCCCAGGTGGCCGTGTAGCCGAGGAAGGTCTGCAGCCAGAGCGGCATCAGCACGATGTTGCCGAAGAACACCGCATACCCCAGGCACAGCGCCACCGTCCCGAGCGTGAAGCTGCGCGACTTGAACAGGGACAAGTCGACGACCGGATGCTCCTCGGTGAGATTCCAGATCAGCCACGCGGCGAAGGAGACCACGGTGACGATGAGCAGCGTCACGATCAGGGGCGAGCTGAACCAGTCGAGGTCCTTGCCCTGGTCGAGCATGACCTGCAGCGTGCCCACCCAGACGACGAGGAGCGCCAGCCCGATGCGATCGATGGGGAGCTTGCGGGTCGGCGTCTCTTGGGACTTGAGATTGGTCCAGCACACGTAGGCACAGAAGGCTCCGACCGGCACGTTGATGAGGAAGATCCACGGCCAGACGTAGTTGTCGGAGATGTAGCCGCCGAGCAGCGGGCCGGCGATCGGCGCGACGAGCGTGGTCAGCGACCAGATGGTGAGCGCGGTGGGCCGTTTGGCCGGACCGAACACGTCGATGAGCAGCGCCTGGCTGCCGGGGATCATCGGGCCGGAGACCGCGCCCTGCAGCACGCGAAACATGATCAGCGAGGGCAGGCTCCAGGCGAAACCGCAGAGCAGGGAGGCGAGGGTGAAGAGCACCACCGAGGCTACGAACGTACGCACCACTCCGAAGCGCTGCATCAGCCATCCGGTGAGCGGCACGGACACGCCGTTTGCGACCGCGAACGAGGTGATCACCCAGGTGCCCTGATTGGAGCTCACGCCGAGGTCGCCGGCGATGGTCGGGATCGACACGTTCGCGATCGAGGTGTCGAGCACCTGCATGAAGGTGCCGAGCGCGAGCGCGACGGCGGTCACGGCCTTGGTGGTGCCGGCGAGCGTCGGGGCGGGCGGGGCGGTTATGGCGGTGGCGCTCATGAATGTCTCGCTTGGCCTCGCCGTCTCGGCAGCCCGGGCGATTTCACTTGCCGAGGGCGTTGCCCGATTTGTCCGCGGCCAGGACCGGAGGGGCGCCCGCGCCTTTGTGGCTGAGCAGCGCCGGCTCGTTGGCCTTGGGCCCGGCGTTGTCGGCGATGATCGAGGCGATGCGCGCATCCACCGCGGGGTCGTTGCCCGCGCTCGCCTGCGAGGGCAGCGGGAAGTTGCGCACCGTCGTGGTCATCTCAGGCCCCGAGACATCGTGCAGGTCGACCCGCACGGTGGTCGAGAGACCGACGCGCAACGGATGGGCGTTGATCTCGGCGGGATCCAGAAGAATGCGCACCGGCAGGCGCTGCACGATCTTGATCCAGTTCCCCGAGGCGTTTTGCGCGGGCAGCAGGGCGAAGGCGCTGCCGCTGCCGGCGCCGATGCCGGCGATGTGCCCGTGATAGACGACGCTGCGGCCGTAGACATCGGCGCGCACGGTCACCGGCTGTCCCGCGCGCATGCGCTTCAGCTGCACTTCCTTGAAGTTGGCATCGATCCACACGTCATCGAGCGGCACCACGGCGAGCAACGGGCTCCCCGCGGCCACGCGCTGCCCGACCTCGACCGAACGCTTGGCGACCACGCCGCTCACGGGCGCGATCAGCTCGGTCCGATGCAACGCCAGCGCGGCATTGCGGACCGCGGCTGCGGCCGCGAGCACCTGCGGGTGGTCGGCAATCGTCGTGCCGTCGATCTGCGCGACCGTCTGGCTGAGCGCTTCGCGCGCAGCGGCGACGTTGGCGCGCGAGGCGGTGACCGCATCGCGGGCGTGGGACAGCTCCTCCGCGGAGATGGCGCCGTCGTCCAGAAGGCCGCCGCGCCGCTTGAGGTCCTCATCGGCGGTGCGCTCGACCTGTTCGCGCTGCTCGATCTGTGCGTGCAGCTCCTTGCCCTGCGCGAACAGGCCGCGCACCTGGCGCACCGCCCGGGCGAGGTCCGCCTCGGCATTCGCCTCGGCGATCTTCGCATCGGCGGGGTCGAGCTCGACCAGCGGCTGCCCGGCGCGCACGGCCTGGGTATCGTCGACCTCGAGCGCGAGCACCGTGCCCGGCACTTCACTGGTCACTTGAACCACGGCGCCGTTGACGTAGGCGTCGTCGGTGGACTCGTAGTAGCGGCCATCGAGCACCCAGTAAGCCGTGTATCCGAGGCCGGTCAGCGCGACGGCGGCGCCGAGTCCGAGCAGCCCGCGACGGCGGGCGTTGCCCGGCGCGGACCGGGTGGCGGGAGTCTTTTGCGTATCTAGTGTGTTCATAGGATCGTGTCCAAGCTAGTTCCCGGAATAAGGGGTGTGTCGTGCGGCGTCGGCGTCGCGGGCTTGCGCCACGGCGGCGGCCGGCCGCGGATCGAAGCTGCCGCCGACGGCGAGCAGCAAGGTGACTCGCGCGGCGGCTTGACTCGAGAGAATGTCCACCATGTTCTGGCGCGCGCCGAGCACCTGGGTTTCGGCGTTGAGAACCGTCAGGTAGCTCGCGAGGCCGGCGCGATAGCGCTCCTCGGCGAGCTTGTAGGCGGCCTCGTTGGCCTCGAGCGTCTGCTGCTGATCGACACGCTCGCGCGCCAGCGCGTCGAGGCCGGTGATCTGATCCGCCGTCTGCTGCACGGCGTGCAGCACGGTGTCATCGTAGCCCGCGATCGCCGAGTCGAGCTGCGCCTCGCGGCCTCGATAGTCGGCCCTTAGCTTGCCGCCGTCGAACAGCGGCAAGGAGATGAAAGGACCCGCGCCATATCCGCGCGCGCTCCATTGCACCAGGTTGCTCATGCCGAACGCGGCGACGCCCGCGAGCGCGTGCAGATTCACATCGGGGTAGAACGCGGCCTTGGCCGCGCGACGCTGCGCATCGGCGGCATCCACGGTCATGCGCGCCGACTGGACGTCCGGCCGGCGTGCGAGCAGGTTGATCGGCAGCTCGGTCGGAACCGGCAGCGCCGCATCCACGCGCATGGACGGGGGTCGAATCGATGCATAGCCGTCGGCGCCTTGTCCGGTCAGCGTGGCGAGCTGGTGCACGGCGAGATCGGCCGCGGCCTGGGCCTGCTCGCGCGCGACCCGGGCCTGCGGAAGCTGACCTTCCGCCTGACGAACCTCGAGCTGCGTGTCGAGCCCGGCTTTGACGCGGCGGCGCGTGATCTCCAGGATGTTCTGACGCTGGGCTTGCGAGCGGACGGCGATGTCGGCCAGCGCGTTCTGACGGTAGAGATCGATGTAGGCGTGCGCGATCGCACCCGCCAGCATCAGCCTCGCATCATCCTCGTCGAGCTGCGCCGCGGCCGCGAGATCGCGCGAGCCTCGGACGGCATCCGCCTGCCGTCCCCAGAAATCCAGGTCCCAGCCGAGACTTGCGCCGGCCTGTTCCATCCAGAAGGTATGCCCGGCGAGCGGCGGCGGAATCACGTATTCCTGCGGCGCGCGCTGGTACAGGGCGCTCGCATCGAGGCTCGCGCTCGGCAGCAGTCTCGAATGCGCCGCATCGGATTGCGCGACCGCCGCGCCGACCCGCGCGCGAGCTTGTGCGAGCGTGGGGCTATTCTCGAGACCGCGCCGGATCAGCCCGTCGAGCTGCGGATCCTCAAACGAGCTCCACCAATCGTCGGCCGACGGCGCGACGGCCGCGCCGGCCAGTCCTACGCGGCCGGCGTCGAGCGCCTGTGGATGCGGCGCTTCCTTCGGCGGTAGCACGCAGCCCGCCGACAGCAGGGCCCCGACCAGCATGGCGCCGACCAGGGCGCCCGCGCGGATGCCGATCAACGCGCCGTTGCGAAATCGGATCAACGCCTGGACGCGGGACGGCCTCTGCGCCGGGCCGTGAAGGCGATGGATGAGCAGGGAATCGTCGATCATGGTGTTCTCATGCGCTCTCGCGAGCATCGGCTGCGGAGCCGGCTTCGGCCGGACCGCTCTCGGTGCCCGACGGAGTCTTCGCCTCGACGCCGGACTGCAGCTTGGAGTTGAGCTTGATGAGCAGGCGCTGCAGCTCGGAGGCCTCCTCGCCGGAGAAGTCCTCGAGGGCGAGATTCAGCTTCTCGACGACGAGCGGCACCAGCGTCTTGATGGTCTCCTGACCGAGCTCGGTGAGCTGCAGCTCCACCTTGCGGCGGTCGCGGTCGCGGCGCACACGCTCGACCAATCCGCGCTCGGCGAGCTGGTCGATGACGCGGGTCAGCGCCCCGCTGTCATGCCGGTACTGCGTGCAGATCTCCTTGGGATTCACGGCGATGCCGTCGCGCAGCCAGGACATGATCACGTACTGAATGAAGGTGAAGCCGCGCGCCTCGAAGATCGGCTCCATGGTGTCGAGCATCAGCGAGTGCGCGCGCTTGACCAGATAGCCGAGGCCCATCTGGGACCGGTAGGTAGAAACATCGTAATGCTGCTTCGGCATTTGTTGCTCCGGCACTGACTGCCTAAAATCATTACTGCCTGGGCAGCTATTATCGGCGTGGAGCGGCCGAAGTCAAGGGGCGTTTGCCGCGGACCGCCGGAAGGGCCGGATAGTTAGCTAAATCAGTTAGTTATGGAGAGCGCCCAGCGGGACCGTCGCGGCTCGCGGCTCGCGGCCCAGCGGCGAGAGGCAGCGCGCGGCAAACGGGGCAGGGCGGCGGCGCGGCGGGTGCCGGTTCGCGCGGCGCGAAAGCACCGTGGGTTGAGGGGCCTCCGCGAAGGGATTACGCCGATGGGCGGCTTAGAACGACTGCCTGAACTCGAGCCCCACCGTTCGCGGCTGATTGACGAAGAGCCGCGGACGGCCGGGGGTCTCCGCCGCGATGGAGCGGCTGTCGCCGAGATTCGCCACCTCGTTGCCGAGATTCTTGCCGACGAAGGCGATCTCCAGAGGGCCTCTCACCATGGCGATGCGCGCATTGATCAAGCGATAGCTGGGGCGCTCGCGCGGATCGCTGGGATCGTTGTTGCCGCTGAAGCTCCGGCCTACATAGGAATAGTCGCCGCCGCTCACCAGATTCCATTCGGACGTGACGGGGGCGGTATAGGACACGGCGGCGTTGCCGGTCCAGTCGGGGACCTGGTACACGGGCGAGCCGGCGGTTTGCGGCGATGAAGTGCCGCCTTCGGTGATCTTGGCATTCTGATAGCCGACTCCCAAAGACATCTCGAGCGGCTGCGTCGGACGCGCATGCAGCTCCATTTCACCGCCCTTGCTGGTGGCCGCGCCGGCATTGGCGATGTACTGGAATCCGCACGAGAGCGGGATCTCCTGCTGGATGTTCTTCCAGTCGATGTAGAACGCGGCGGCGTCGAAGGTCAGCCGGTGGTCGAGCCACGAGGTCTTGGTGCCGAACTCGTAGTTCCACAGGGAATCGGAGTTGTAGAAGCGCGTGTCCTGGATGGTGATGTTGGGGTTCGTCGCCTTCAGCGCGGCGACGCAATCGGTCGCCGTGTTCGGCTGCCCGGGAGGCACGATGGGCACCAGGCCGCCGGGCCTGAAGCCTTTGGAGGCAGTCGCGTAAATCATGTGGTCCGGCGTGATGTGATAGTCGGCCTCGAACTTCGGGTTCACGCCGTGCTCGTTGCTCTCCGCGGGCGCGCTGACGATGGCCGGGCCACCGCCGGTGGCGAGACCTTCCTCGTAGCCGCTCGAGGTGATCTTGACGCTGTAGTAGCGCAGGCCCGCGGTCAGCTTGACCCGATCGACGGGCGTGTACGACACCTCGCCGAATGCCGCAGGCTCGCGGATGTCCGTGTGAAAGTCCTGCACGAAGATCAGGTTCGGATAGTTCGGGTTGTTCTGCCCTCCCAGCGTATTGTCCAGGTTCGGGACCTCGGCCGGCGGATAGTAGGCGGCGAACGGCAGGCGCCCGTGGAAATCGGAATAGAACCCCCCGGCGACGAACTGCACGGGTCCCGGAAGATCGGAGGCGAAGCGTATTTCCTGCACGAAGCGCTGGTAGCTCTTCTCCTCGGAGATCGCTCCCGGCTCGGGCTCGCCGCCGGGCGCCGTCGACGTGATGGCGGCATAGACGAAGTCGCTCTCGTCCTCGGTCTCCCAGACCTGGCGGTTGAAGTAGGAGCTCGAGGAGACGAGCTCGCCCGCGCCGGTCTTCCAGTGGACCGTGACCGAGGAGAGCTGCCATGCGTCGTACCCGCCCTCGGGCACGTTGAACCAGCGCGCCTGGGTGAAGCTCGACGGGGTCATGGCGGTCGGCAGCGTATAGGGTCCCGAGGGAACCGGGTAGCCGATGCCGTTGTTCGGCATCGAGCGAAAGTCCGCCATCGGAAAGCCGTTGTAGGTGGCTTTCTGCGCCATGAAGTGCGGCGTGATGGTGAGCGCGTCGTTGACCTTGATCGTGAGCCCGAGGGCGCCGCCGTAGGTGTTGATCTGGCCGATGTTGTCGAGCGTGGTGATCCCGGTGGTGGACAGCGGGGTGCAAGTGAGCGCCATCGCGGCGGCGGGGTCGGAGCAGAAGGAGCGCTTGAAGTATCCGGCTTCCGTGTCGTAGAAGGCGCTCGCGCGCAGCGACATGTGATCCGGGATCAGAGGAATGTTCACCACGCCGTCGCCGACATAGTTGCCGTCGCTCGTGTGGTCGGTCTTCGACGCGCCGGCATGCACCGTCGCCGAGAACTGGTTGACGTCCGGGTCCTTGGTGATGATGCGCACGACACCGCCCATGGAGCGCGCACCGTAGAGGGTGCCCTGGGGTCCGCGCAGCACCTCGATATGATCGACGTCGAGCACGCGCGGATCGATCGAATCGGGCAGCGGCGTATCGTCGATATAGAACCCGGTGACGTTGTCGCCCGAGATGCCGCGGATCGACACCGTGCGCGCGGTGCTGACTCCATCCCCGGTCGGCGCAAACGCGAGGTTCGGCACCTTGGTGGCGTAGTCGAAGAAGTTGTTGATGGACTTCTGCTCGAGAGCAGCGCTCGAGAACGTGGTCATGGACAGGGGCACGTTCTGCTCGGTCTCGGAGCGCTTCTGCGCGGTCACCGTGATGGTCTCGAGCTCGCTCGAGCCGGCGTTGGCTTCCGCCGCGGTATCCGCGGCATGCGCTCGTTGCGGGCCCGCAACAACGGCAATTGCAGTCCCCAGGAGATAATAGGCGGCGATCTTCATACGAATCCCCATTTTTCCAACGCGCCCGCCGGCGTCGTTGCATGAATGCCATATCCTACGGCATTCTGGAGGGCCGACCAAATCCGAGGCATGGAGCCCGCATGACACTGCCCAGAGAGCCCCGCATTCATCCCGTGGCGATCGACGCGCTGCGGCCGACGCAGATCACCGTCGGCATGCGCGAGGTCAAGGCCAAGCGCAAGAGCTGGCGTCGGCACCCCGACCGCAAGAAGCCGGACTTTCTCGGCAAGCACCTGATTCCCGTGATCTGGGGGCCCAACGAGGAGTACTACGTCATCGATCATCACCATCTGGCCCTCGCGCTTTACCAGGAGGGCCAGAAGAACGTCGTGACCACCGTGATCGCGGATCTGCGCCGGCTTCCCAAGGAAGCGTTCTGGATCTTCCTCGACAATCGGGGCTGGCTGCATCCCTACGATGCCAAGGGGCGCCGCCGCGGCTACGCCGATGTGCCGCGGCACGTGCGCGAGCTCATGGACGATCCTTTCCGAAGCCTCGCGGGGGAGCTGCGCGAGGGCGGCGGATTCGCCAAGGACACGACGCCGTTCAGCGAGTTCCTGTGGGCCGACTTCCTGCGCCGGCGCATCAAGCGCAAGCTGGTGGAGGAAGACTTCTCGCACGCGCTGGTGCGGGCGCTCAAGCTCGCCAAGAGCAGCGATGCGGATTTTCTGCCGGGTTGGTGTGGCCCCACGATCTGAGGCGGCCGGAGCCACGCCGCGGCAGCGCGACGAGCGGCTCGCGGATCTGCTCGCGGGCCTCTCGGTCGCGGGATTGCTGCTGCCGGAAGCCGTGGCGTACTCCACGCTCGCGAACCTGCCGCCGGAGGCGGGCGTGATCGGGTTGTTCGCGGGGCTCCTCTGTTATGCGCTCATCGGACGCAGCCGGTTCGCGATCGTCAGCGCGACGTCCTCGTCCGCGGCGGTCCTCGCCGCGGCTACGCTGGCTCTCGGCGGATCGAGCGTCGTGCAACGCGTGGCCCTGGCATCGCTGCTGGTCTGCGGCACGGGGATGGCTTTCGTGCTCGCGGGCGCGGCGCGTCTCGGCGCCATGTCCAATCTGATCGCGCGCCCGGTGCTGCGCGGCTTCTCCTTCGGGCTCGCGCTCGTCATCGTGGTCAAGCAGTGGCCGCACATCGCCGGCGTGCATGTCGCCGCGACGGACTTCTTCGCGATGGTCGCCGAGCTCGCGCAGCGGGTGCGGGAGTGGCAGCCGGCCACGTTCGCGACCGGATGCCTCGCGCTCGCGGCGCTCTTCGCCCTGAGCCGGCTGCGTCACGTCCCGGGCGTGCTGCTCGTGATCGTCGCCGGCATCGCCGCCGCGCCCTGGCTCGCGGCTCACGGCGTGCCGCTGACCGGCCGCATCGAGCTTTCGCTGGCGATGCCCACGCTGCCCGCGCCGACCGGCCGTCAGTGGTTGCCGCTGGTGGAATTCTCGCTGGCGCTGATGCTCATCCTGTTCGCGGAGTCATACAGCTCGATCCGCACCTACGCCTTGAAGCACGAAGACCCGGTGCAGCCCAATCGAGACCTGATCGCGCTGGGAGTGGCCAACATCGTATCCGGGGCGTTCCACGGCAATCCGGTGGGCGCCGGGTACTCGGGCACCTCCGCCAACGAGGCCGCCGGCGCGAAGTCGCGCGCCGCCGGCTTGTTCGCGGCCAGCGCGGTGTTCGTGCTCGTGTTCCTGCTCCTGCCCTGGATCGAGCGCATTCCGGATCCGGTGCTGGCCGCCGTCGTGATTCATGCCGTCGCGAGATCGCTGCGGGCCGCCGTGTTCCGGCCGTACTTCCTCTGGCGGCGCGACCGCCTGGTCACGGTCATCTCCGTGGCGGCGGTGCTCGTGTTCGGCATGCTGTACGGCTTGTTGGCCGCGATCGGATTCAGCCTGGCGCGTCTGCTCAAGTCGCTGGCGAGCCCGCGACTCTCGGTGCTCGGCCGCATGGGCGCGCACGACTTCGTCAGCGTCGAGCGCTTTCCCAACGCCGAGTGCACGCCCGGCATGCTGGTGATCCGGCCCGAGGAGCCGCTGTTCTTCGCGAACGCCGAGCCCCTCATGGTGCTGGCGCGCAAGCGGGTGCTGCAGCAGACCGATGTGAGGCTCGTGGTCCTGAGCCTGGAGGAGTCGCCGGATCTCGACGGCACCGCGCTCGAGGCCTTGAGCGAGCTCGCCTGCTGGCTCCAGGTGCGCGGAATCGCGCTGCGCGTCGCGCGCCTCAAGGAGTCGAGCCGCGATGCGCTGCTGCGCGCGCGCCTGCCGCAGCTGCCCGCGGCGGAGCTCGACTACTCGAGCGTCGACGATGCGGTCAGTGCGCCGCTCCCGGCGCGAGGGCACCTTTCAACGTCGCCTGCGCGGTGACGGTTTTCGGATCGACGGTGATCTCCTTGAGCTTCGCGGCGACATCCGGGGGCACGTCCTGCTGGTAGCGGCCGCCGAGATGGGCGGCGAAGAACTTCTCCATGGCGGTGACCATGGCCAGGTTGTTGATCGGCCGCGCGAAGCCGTGACCCTCGTCGGGCGCGACCAGGTACTCGACCGGCTTGCCGTTGTCGCGCACGGCGACGACGATCTGATCGCTCTCGCGAATGTTGACGCGCGGATCGTTCTTGCCCTGGACCACCATCAGCGGCGTGACGATGGACCTCGCCTGCGTCAGGGGCGACTCGGCGACGAGCAGCGCCCTGCCCGCGGGAGTGGTGGGGTCGGCCATGCGGGTGTACATCTGCTTGCGTCCCGCCTCCCAGTAAGGCGGAATGGCGTCGAGCAGGGTGATGAGGTTGGAGGGGGCCACGATGGCGACCGCGGCGGCATAGATGTCAGGCGTGAACGCGACGCCCGCGAGCGTCGCGTAGCCTCCGTATGAGCCGCCCGAGATGCCCGCCCGCTTCGGATCGGCGATGCCGGCGCTCACCAGCGCCTTCACGCCCCAGGTGATGTCGTCCTGCATCTTGCGGCCCCACTCGCCGTTGCCGGCGTTGAGAAACTTCTTGCCGTAGCCGGTCGAGCTGCGGAAATTCGGCTGCAGCACCGCGTAGCCGCGATTCGAGAGGAACTGAGCGAAGGTGTCGTAGCCGTAGGAGTCGCGCGCCCACGGGCCGCCATGCGGGAACACGATGAGCGGCAGGCTCTTCGCCTCGAGACCCCTCGGCAGGGTCAGGTACGCGGGTATCTCGAGCCCGTCCGAGGACTTGTAGTGGTATGGCTTGCGCTCGGCGAGCGACGCGCGCGGCAGCTCCTCGCGGATGCGGTATTGCTGGGCGAGGCTCGCGGCCTTGCGGTTCCACACGTAGGTGATGCCGGGCTCGGTGTCGCTATAGGCGCTCACGATCCAGATGTTCTCGTCCTTCGAGGAGCCGGCGAAGCGGATCTCGTAGCCCTTGAGCTTGGATTGCAGCCAGCGGTAGTCCTTCTCGAACGCCTTGTTGCGGAAGTAGCGGCGGATCGTCGCGTCCTCGTAGTCCGTGTAGAGGATCTTGTGATCGAGCTCCGAGATCTTCACGTCGTTGAGATCGACGCGCTTGTCCGGGTCGCTCTCGATGCGCACGGCATTGCCGGTGGCCGGATCGAGCAGGGCGAGCTCGGAGAAGTTGAGGTCGCCCTTGTTGGTGAGCAGATAGGCCTTTGCATTGCTGTCGTCGAAGCCGAACACGCCGCAGTTCTCCAGCACGCCGCAGCCGTAGACCGTCTTGAAGCCGTCGGCATCGACGCGCAGGATCTCGGTGTCGCCGGCAGCGGTGGTGCGCTCGGCCAGCTTCAGATTGCCGTCGTTGTCGAAGATCCATCCCGAGATGCGCTCGGTGTTCTTGCGCAACAGCTTCTTCTCGCCGCTCGCGATGCTGAGCTCGTAGAGGTCGTGCCACTTGGCATCGCGGTCGTTGAGGCCGATGTAGAGGACGTCGGGCTTCGCGCGCGGCGCATTGTAGAGGATGGTGCGCACGCCCTTCATGCTGGTGAGCGCCCGGGTCGGCGGCACGCCGGTCTTAGGGTCTGCGGCCGCGCGGGGATCGATCGCATAGACGTTGAAGTTCTCATCGCCGCCCGCGTCCTGCGAGTACAGGATGTACTTGGAGTCGCGGCTCCAGAAATAGAGACGGATCGGCCGGGTCGCCTCGGCGCTCACCGGACGGGCGGCGCTGAACGGCTCGTCGGCGCCCTTGACCCAGACATTGCGAGTGCCCTTGTAGGGCTTGAGGAATGACAGGTACTTGCCGTCGGGCGAGATCTGCGCGCCGGAGATCTCGATCTCGCCGAAGAACAGGCTGCGGTCGATGACGGGGGGCTGCTCCGCAAAGGCGGCGAGCGGCGCCGCGGCGGCGATGAGGGCTGAGAGGATCAACAGGAATCGCTGCACGGGACGGCTCCTAAGGATGGTCCGGGCGGGATCGCGAGGAGCGCGGCCTTCGCCTAAACGGGGGCAGCGATTCTCCCATGTTTCCACGGCCTGCCCAACCCGAGCGGACGGCTACCGGCCGGTGAACTTGGCGGCGCGCTTGGCCCGAAACGCCTGCAGCCCCTCGGCGAAGTCCGCCGTGTCGCCGAGCGCGGACTGCGCTTCCGCTTCCGCGGCAAGCTGCTCGTCCAGGGTGGCAGGCGGCTCCCGGTTGAACAGCGCCTTGATGTGCCGGAACGCCTCGGTCGGCCCTTCCGCGAGGCGTTGGGCGAGCCTCTCGGCCTCGGCCGGCAGCGCCTCATCGTCCATGCAGGCCCAGATCATGCCCCATGCCGCGGCGTCGGCGGCCGAGAGGGGATCGCCGAGCAGCGCGAGCCCCTTGGCGCGCGCCGTTCCGAGGAGGCGCGGCAAATGAAACGTGCTGCCGAGGTCGGGAATCAGGCCGAGCTTGGGCGCGAACACCTGCAGGAAGGTGGCCGAGCGGGCCGCGAGCACGATGTCGCCGGCCAGCGCGAGGCTGACGCCGGCGCCCGCCGCGATGCCGTTGACCGCGACGACCACGGGCACGTCGAGCCCGTACCACTCGGTCACCATGGGATTGAAATGCTCGAGCATGCGCGCGCGGATGCTCGACCCGCGGCTCCGCTCGGGCGCGTCGATCAGATCGTCGCCCATGAGGTCCGCGCCGGAGCAGAAGGCGCGGCCCGCGCCCGTCAGCACCGCGGCACGAATGCTTCGATCCGCCGTGATTTGGGCGGCGGCCGCGCGCAAGTCCCGCAGCATCTGCAGATTCAATGCGTTCAACCGCTCCGGGCGGTTGAGCGTGACCCAGGCGATGCCCCCGCGGCGCTCGAAGGCCAGCGTCTCCAATGTCATGACGGTATCGGGGCCGAGGTCTCGAATGTCATGACGATATAATGACCCAAATCGTCGGAGCCCGCGGAGAAACATGCCCATTCCACAGATCCTGCAAGGCCGGCTGCGTTTGCCGGTGATCGGCGCGCCCATGTTCATCGTGTCGGGGCCGGAGCTGGTGCTGGCCCAGTGCAAGGCCGGCATCGTCGGCGCGTTTCCGGCCTTGAATGCGCGCCCGGCGTCCCAGCTCGACGACTGGCTCGGCGAGATCCGCGCGGAGCTCGAAGCGTTTGCGCGCGCGCATCCCGACCGGCCGGCGGCTCCCTTCGCCGTGAATCAGATCGTGCACGGGAGCAACGATCGCCTGGAGCAGGACATGGCGCTCTGCGTGAAACATCGCGTCCCCATCGTCATCACCAGCCTGCGGCCGCCCGCCGAGGTGGTCGCCGCCGTGCATGGCTACGGCGGCATCGTGTTTCACGACGTCATCAACCTGCGGCACGCGGAGAAGGCCGCGGCCCAGGGGGTCGACGGCATCATCGCCGTGTGCTCGGGCGCCGGCGGCCACGCGGGACTGCTGAGCCCGTTCGCGCTCGTGAAGCAGATCCGCGAGATCTATTCGGGCGCCATCATCCTGTCGGGCGCCCTGAGCACCGGCGCGGACGTGCTGGCGGCGCAGGCTCTCGGCGCCGATCTTGCCTACCTCGGCACGCGCTTCATCGCGTCGACCGAGGGACACGCGAGCGCCGAGTACAAGCAGATGCTGGTCGACAGCCGGGGCGAGGACATCGTGTACACCTCGTTGTTCAGCGGCGTGCCGGGCAGCTACCTGCGCGGCAGCATCGCGCGCGCGGGCTTCGATCCCGACCATCTGCCCGAGGCCGACAAGTCCAAGATGAACTTCGGCACCGGCGGCAACAGCGAGGTCAAGGCGTGGCGCGACATCTGGAGCGCCGGCCAGAGCGTCAGCGGCATCCATGACATCGCCTCGATCGAAGCTCTCGTGACGCGGATGGCGGAGGAGTACCGGGCGGCGAAAGAGCGGCTGGTGCGGCCCGGCGTGGATTTCGCGTGCGCCTGAGCGGCGAGCGGTTGCCCGCCGCGCTCGCGCGCGGGCTCGCGCCCATGTACCTCGTGTCCGGCGATGAGCCGTTGCTGGCCGACGAGGCCGCCGATGCGATCCGCGCCGCCGCCCGTGCCGCCGGCCATGTCGATCGAACCGTGTTCTTCGTGGAGCGCGGCTTCGCCTGGGACGATCTCGAGCTCGCGTGTCAGTCGCTGTCGTTGTTCGCCGAGCGGCGCTTGATCGAGCTGCGCATGCCGAGCGGCAAGCCGGACAAGGGGGCCGATCTTCTCTGCAAGCTGGCCGAGTCGCCGCCGCCGGACATCGTGCTCTTGATCCTGGCGGGCAAGCTCGACAAGAAGGCGAGCGAGGCCGCGTGGGTGTGCGCGGTGGAGAGGCGCGGCGTCTGGATCCCGGTCTGGCCGGTTGCCGCCGCCGCGCTGCCGGGATGGTTGAGGACGCGCGCCGCCGCGCTCGAGGTCACGATCGAGCCGCAGGCTGCGCAGCTCATCGTCGATCGCGTGGAGGGCAACCTGCTCGCGGCGAAGCAGGAGCTGGACAAGCTCGCGTTGCTCGCGGGCGGCAAGCCCATCGACGCCGCGCTGGTGTTGCGGTCGGTCGGCGACAGCGCGCGCTACGACGTGTTCCAGCTCGCCGAGGCGGCGGCGGCGGGCGATGCGCGCCGGGCAATGCGGGTGCTCCTCGGGCTGAAGAGCGAGGGTGTCGAGCCGACACTGATCCTCTGGGCGCTGATCCGCGAGCTGCGCGGACTGTGGCAGGCGCGCGAGCGCGAGCGATTGCGAACGTCGGCGCGCGGCAGCGGCTGGAATCTTGCCGCGACGCCGGGACCGAAGGCGCTGGCGCGCATGAAGAGCCTGCCGCTCGCGCGGCTTCTGCTTGAAGCGGCGCGGACGGATCGCATCGTCAAGGGCATGGCGCCCGGCGACCCCTGGAGCGCGCTCACGGGCCTTGCCGGCGGCCTTGCCGGCGCTTTGCAAGCGGTGCCGGAATCAGGCAGGGTAGGCCCATGAATCCCATGGGCATTTTCGGCGGAACGTTCGACCCGATTCATTACGCGCATCTGCGCACCGCGTTCGAGCTGCAGCAGGCGCTGCGACTGAAGGAGATCCGGTTTCTGCCGGCCGGCAATCCCCCGCATCGCGATCAGCCCGTGGCGGACGCGCAATTGCGTCTGAAGATGGTCGAGCTGGCGACGGCCGGCCAGCCGGGATTCGTGGTCGACGATCGGGAAGTGCGCAAGGAAGGACCGTCCTACTCGGTCGACACCCTGAGCGAGCTGCGTCACGAGTACCCGGACCGGAGCTTGTGCCTGATCGTGGGCATGGACGCGTTCCTGAGCCTGCCCAAGTGGCATCAATGGACCGAATTGTTACAACTGGCGCATCTCGTGGTTGCGCACCGGCCGGGATGGCGCGCGCCCGGAATGGGCCCGCTCGGCGAGCTCTTGGTCGATCGGGGCACGGGGCGGATCGGCGATCTACACGAGAACCGAGCCGGCTGCATCTTCATCCATGCAGTCACCCAGCTCGAGATCTCCTCGACCGAGGTGCGGCAGCTGATGAGCATGGGCCGGGATCCGCGCTTCCTCATGCCGGACGCAGTGCGTAAACTGATACTGGACACCCAGTGCTATTCCAAATCACGGACAACGTAGTGCCACGCAAGAAGACCTCCCCGAACAGCCCCTCCAAACACCGCGGTTCCGCGGTCGGTCCCGGCAAGACCCGCAGCAGATCGAAAGCCCCGCGCAAGCCCCAGGAGACGCAGCCGGCGGCGCCGTCGCTGCAGAGCGTGGTGACGGGCGCCCTCGACGACATGAAGGCGCTGGACGTGAAGATGCTCGACGTGCGCGGACTCACCGACATCGCGGACTTCATGGTAATCGCGAGCGGCACCTCCGACCGGCACGTGCGCTCCGTGGCCCAGCGCGTGGTCGACAAGACCAAGGAAGCCGGCTTTCGCCCGCACGGCGTCGAGGGAAAGAAGGACGGCGAGTGGGTGCTGATCGATCTGTCCGAGATGATCGTGCACGTGATGCTGCCGCGGGTGCGCGAGTTCTACGGGCTGGAGAAGCTCTGGGACATGGCGGCGACCAAGCGCGCCGCGCGGGCGTGAAGCGGAGCTCACCGGGATGAAATGCAGGCTGGTCGCAGCGGGGACCCGCCTGCCGGAGTGGGTCAACGCCGGCTTCAGCGACTATCAGAGGCGCCTGCGCTCGCCGATCGCGCTCGAGCTCGAGGAGATCCCGGTGGCGCGGCGCAGCGCCGGCGACAATCCTCAGGGTGCGATCCAACGGGAGGGTGCCGACATGATGGCGGCGATCCGGCCCGGCGATTATGTCGTGGCGCTCGAGGTCGAGGGCAAATCCATGGATACCGCGGGCCTGGCCGCCTGGTTGGCGGACCGGATGCGCGACGGGCGCCCTCTCACGCTCCTGATCGGGGGCCCGGACGGGCTTGCGCCGCAATGCCGCGAGCGAGCCGATCAAACCTGGTCGCTGTCGGCGCTGACCTTGCCGCACGGCCTCGCCCGGGTCGTCGTGGCCGAGCAGATCTACCGTGCCATCAGCATGCTCGGCGGGCATCCTTACCATCGCGCCTAGCGGGACCCGCCCAAATCGGTATCCTTTCCGGATGCCATCGGATTTCGTCTACCTTGCCTCCGGGTCGCCGCGGCGGCGCGAGCTGCTCGAGCAGATCGGCATCCCGTTCCGGGTGCTGGGAACGGTCGTCGACGAGGCCGTGATGCCCGGCGAACGGGCGGAGCCTTATGTCGAGCGCGTGGCCGCCGCCAAGGCGGAGGCCGGCTGGGCCGCCGCCGGGTCTGGGGCGCCGGTGCTCGCGGCGGATACCGCGGTGGTGATGGACGGGTGCATTCTCGGCAAGCCCTCCGGCCGCGCGGACGGCGAGCGCATGCTCGCGGACCTCTCGGGCCGCATGCACCAGGTGCTGACGGCGGTCGCGGTGCGCTCGGCCGCGGGGCTCGCTCGGCGCATCAGCGTGAGCGAGGTCACTTTTCGGCCGATCGGAGCGGCCGAGGCCGCCGCCTACTGGGACACCGGCGAGGCGGCCGACAAGGCCGGGGCCTATGCAATCCAGGGACGCGCCGCCGTCTTCATCGCAAACCTGCGCGGCAGCTACTCCGGGGTGATGGGATTGCCGCTGTTCGAGACCGCCGAGCTGCTCGCGGCGGCCGGCGTGCCGCGCTGGCGACGTCGGCCATGAGCACCGAGATCATGGTCAATGCCAACACGCACGAGGCACGCGCCGCGGTGGTCGAGAACGGCGTGTTGGTGGAGGTGTATCTGGAGCGCGCCAGCCGCCGGGGCTTGATCAGCAACATCTACAAAGGCAGGGTCTCGCGCGTCTTGCCGGGGATGCAGGCGGCCTTCATCGAGATCGGCATGGAGCGGACCGCCTTCCTGCATGCGTCGGACATCTTCGATGCGCGCCATGCCGACACCGGCATCGAGACGCCGCGCAGCGAGAACATCCGTGCTCTGGTCGCGGAGGGCAACGAGATCCTGGTGCAGGTCGTCAAGGATCCGCTCGGCACGAAGGGCGCGCGTCTCACCACCTACATCACCCTGCCGTCGCGCTACCTCGTGTACATGCCGAAGGGTCACGGCGTCGGCGTGTCGGCGCGGATCGAGAGCGAAGCGGAGCGCGAGCGCCTGCGCTCGACCGTGCAGGACGGCGTGACGGCGGAGGAGAGCGCGGGGTTCATCGTGCGCACCGCGGCGGAGGATGCCCCGCAGGAGGCGCTGCGCGCCGACATGATGTACCTGCGCAAACTGTGGGAGTTCGTGCGCCAGAAGGGGATGCGCACCGCGCCGGGCAATCTCGTGCACGGCGACCTGCCGCTGCACCTGCGGGTGCTGCGCGATCTCCTGCATCCGGACGTGGACCGGGTGCTCATCGATCAGGCGAGCGCCCACCGCGAGATGCGCGAATTCGCGGCGGCCTTCATGCCCGAGGCGCTGCCGAGGATCGAGCTGTACAGCGAGGCGCGGCCGGTGTTCGAGCTGCACCACGTCGAGGAGGAGATCCAGAAGGCGCTCGATCGCAAGGTGCCGCTCAAGTCCGGCGGATACCTCATCATCGATCAGACCGAGGCGATGACCACGATCGACGTCAACACCGGCGGCTTCGTCGGCCATCGGAACCTGGAGGAGACCATCTTCCGGACCAACCTCGAGGCGGCGGTCACCATCGCGCGGCAGCTGCGCCTGCGCAACCTCGGCGGCATCATCATCATCGATTTCATCGACATGGAGGAGCCGGAGCACCGCCGCCAGGTGATCCAGGCGCTCGAGAGGGCGCTGGCCGACGATCACGTCAAGACCAACATCTCGTCGGTGTCGCCGCTCGGCCTCGTCGAGATGACCCGCAAGCGCACGCGCGAGAGCCTGGAACATTTGCTCTGCCAGCCCTGTCCGACCTGTGAGGGCCGCGGATTCGTCAAGACGGCCGAGACCGTCTGTCATGAGGTGTTCCGCGAGATCGTGCGCCAGGGCCGTCAATTCGAATGCCAGCAGCTCATGGTGCTCGCGCACCAGGACGTGATCGAGCGCCTGCTCGATGAGGAATCCTCGGCGCTCGGAGAGCTCGAGCTGGTCACCGGCAAGCCGATCCGGCTGCAGGCGGAGGCGCTGTACACCGTAGACCAGTATGACGTCGTGCTGATGTAGCCGCCGGATGCGCAGGCTCGGCAAAATCTGCCTCTATTCGCTCGCGGGGCTGATCGGCCTCCTGCTCGTGCTCGTGCTCGCGCTCAAGATCGCGCTCGATCGGGTGCCCGCGTATCAAGCCGAGATCAAGGAATGGCTGCACGCCCAGACCGGCTACCACGTCGCGTTCGCGCGCGTCTCGCCCTCGTTCCGCTGGTACGGGCCAGAGCTGCGCTTCGAGAGCCTGGAGCTGCGCTCGAAGGACGACCGCCGGGTCCTGGCCCGCGCGGCGGGAGGACGCGTCGCAGCCGACATCTGGCAGCTGCTGAAGACCGGCAAGCTGCTGGCCGGGCGCATCGAGCTGATCTCGCCCAACATCGTCATCACCCGGCTCGGGCCGGAGAGCTTCGCGCTCGCCTCGGAGATCAAGCTGGGCGGCGAGGGTGCGGCGCTCGATTCCCTGGCGCTCGATGACCTGCCCGCGGGCCGGCTCGCGATCCGTCATGCCGCGGTCACGCTGCAGAAATGGAACGCGGCGTTGCCCGAGCTCACGCTGCAGGACGTCGATGTCGACCTCGACCGCGGCGATGCCAACCTCTCCGCGGCCATCCGCGCGAGGCTTCCCCCCGAGCTCGGCGGCAACGTGGCGATCAGCGCGGCCTTGCATGGCCGCGGCGAGTTCGGCGTGCTCGGCTGGAATGCGCTGATCGGCGCGCGCAACGTGTCCTTTCCCGGCTGGCGGCAATTGCTGCCGGAATATCTCAGCCGCCTCGATGCGGGCACCGGCGCCTTCGATCTGGCGGCGCGCGGCACTGGACGCAAGCTCGAGCGCGCCGATCTCGAGTTCGGCGCGCGCGGCGTGGTGGCTCAGACCGCCTGGGGGTCCGGCGAGAGATACGACGAGATCAGCGGGGCCCTCGGCATCGTGCACGCGGGGGACCGCTGGACTCTGGCGGGCAAGCGCCTGCGCGCGGTGCGCTCGGGCCGCCGCGATCCCGATTCGCAGTTCGAGGTGAGCTGGCAGGCCGGCAAGGATGGCACATTCGATTTGCACGGCCGCACCGGCTACCTGCGCGCCGACAACTTCCTGCCGCTGTCGGGTCTCGTGCCCGACGAGGGCTTCCGCGACCGCCTGCACGAGATCGCCCCCACCGGCGAGCTCACGGATGCGGCCATCGTGCTCGCACGGGCGGGCGAATCCGCGCCGTGGCGCTTCGCGGTGCAGGCGCGCTTTCGCGACATCGGCTTCGCGCCGGCGGGCAAGGCTCCCGGCTTGCGCGGCCTGACCGGCACGCTGGCCGGCACCGAGCGCGGCGGGCGCGTGGTCATCGACAGCCCCGCGGCGCAGCTCCACTGGCCGCTGCAGTTTCCGCAGCCGATTCCGCTCGATGCCTTGAGCGGCACGGTCTACTGGAAGCGCGACGCCGCCGGTCTCCTGGTGGCGAGCCCCGGCGTGTCCTGCAGGAACCGCGACGGCATGCTCCAGGCCAAGGTGGCCTGGCAGCAGGCGAGCGATGCGCCCTCTCCGGTCCTCATCCTGTCGGCCACGATCGAAAAAGGCGTGGTCGCCGAGGCGCGCAACTATCTCCCGCGCGCACTGCTCGCGCCGCCCGCGCTCGCGTGGCTGGATCGAGCCTTCGTCGCGGGTCACATGCCGCGTGCCGACGTGGTGATCCGCGGCCCGATCCGGCACTTTCCGTTTCGCGACGGCAGCGGACTGTTCGTGGCGCGCTTCGCGGTCGAAGGGGTGACGCTCGACTATGCCGACGGCTGGCAGCGGGCGGAAAGCGGCGCCGCGCAGGTGGAATTTCGCAACGAGGGGATGAGCTTGCGCATCCTGTCCGCCAAGGTCGGCTCCCTGCCCGTCACAGGCGGCGATGCGCGCTTCGCGGACTTCAAGACCGGGGAGCTGCAGCTGCACATCGAGTCCGAGGGCGACGCCGCGGACGCGCTCGGGTACCTTCGCGCCACCCCGCTCGATCGCCTCGCCGAGAACGCATTCTCGGAGACCGAGGCGAAGGGGCCGATGCGCGGCGCGGTGGATCTGTTCCTGCCGTTCAAGGATTTCGTGCACCGGCAGGTGCTGGTGCACGGGCATCTGGACGGAGTCGCGATCAATCGGACCGGCTCCGCGATCACTGCCACGGACATGAACGGCGACTTCGACGTCGATGGAGCGCAAGTCGCTCGCGCCGACGTGCGCGGGCGCCTGCTCGGCGGCGGCTTCCAGATGCAGGCGCGCGCACCGCGCACGCGGCCGCTCACCCGCACGCAGCTGGACTTTCACGGCACGCTGACCGCGGACAGCCTGCGCGCGGCTCTCGGGCTCCCCGCCTCGGTCGAGATCGACGGCCAGACGGACTGGCGGGCCGTGCTGCGCATGGCGCCGGACCCGGGCCGCGAGCGGACGCTGCGCATCAACAGCAACCTGACCGGGCTCACGATGCGCCTGCCCGCGCCGCTCGACAAGCCGGCCGATGCCCCGTTGCCGTCTTTCCTCGACATCCAATGGCTGCCCGGCGGGAGCGCTCAGGGACGGCTGGCGCTGGGATCGGTGCTCGCCGGCTCCTACGCGCTGGCGCCCGATGCGTCCGGAATGCGCCTCACGCGCCTTGCGCTCAATTTCGGCTCGGGAGAGTCGAGCCCCACCGACAGTCAGGTGGTGAATGTCGGCGGCTCGGTGGCGCGGCTGGATCTCGCGGGCTGGCTCAAGCTCGCGCCTGCGAAGAGCACGCGGCCGCTGTCGGATTACCTGCGCACGGCGCGGCTCAACGTCTCCGAGCTGGATTATCTCGGCCTGGCCTTCCGGGACGTGTCGCTGGATTTCGCGGTCGTCGACCGGGGATTGCGCATCAAGGTCGGGGGCCCGAACGTGGACGGCACCCTCTCGTTGCCGTCGGGCAGCGACACCGCGGAGCCTTGGAGCCTGCAATTCGCCCGCCTGCGCTTCGACCTCGCGTCCGGCGCGGAGGATGCCTCCGCGGACGAGGGCGATGCGGCCGACCGCGGGGACAACGCTGCCGCACGGGCCCTGCCCCGGCCGGGCCTCGCCGACCCGCGCGGGATTCCCGCCATCGACTTCCACGCCGGCGACCTCGAGTGGGGCGAGCATCACTTCGGCGACGTGCAGGCCAAGATCGCCAAGGTCGACGACGGCATCAGTCTCGAGTCTCTCACCGTCACGGGCGCCAATTTCGCCGCCAACGGCAAGGGCGAATGGCGCGGCAAGGACGCAGGCGCGGCGCATATCGCCGGCACGCTCACGAGCACCGACGTACAGGGCACGCTCAAGGAGCTCGGCTATGTGGCGGTCATCGAAGCGAAGGACGGGCGGCTGAACTACGACCTCAGCTGGAAGGGCGCGCCCACCGCGGCCGCGCTCGCCGACGCGACGGGGCACATCCAGCTCGCGCTGGACAAAGGGCAGGTGGTCGGCTTGAAACCGGGCGCGGGACGCGTGCTGGGGCTCACCAGCGTCGCCGCGTTGCGCCGCCGGCTCGCGCTGGATTTCAGCGATTTGACCGACAAGGGCCTGGCGTTCGACACCATTCGCGGCGATTTCGATCTGCGCGACGGCAACGCCTTCACCGAGAACCTGCTGGTCAAGGGGCCGGCCGCGGAGATCGGGCTGATCGGCCGCGTGGGCTTGAAAACCAGGGATTACGACCAAACAGCGGTGGTAACGGGGAGCATCGGCAGCTCACTGCCGCTGGCGGCCCTCGCGGGCGGCCCGGTGGTCGCGGGGGCCGTGCTGCTGTTCACGCAAGTGTTCAAACAACCGCTGAAGGGCTTGGCCCGGGGTTATTATCGGATCACCGGCGGTTGGGACAATCCGATCGTCGAACGAATCAAGAGTGCAGACGCGGCCGCCGCGACTGCGGAGGCGCCTAAGTGATGGGTAGAGTTGCCGCAATTCAGATGACCTCGGGCCACGACGTCGCGGAGAATCTCGGCGCCGCGCGCGTGCTGCTGCGCGCGGCCAAGGACGCGGGCGCCGGGGTCGCGTGCCTGCCGGAGAATTTCTGCTTCATGGGTTTGAAGGATGCCGACAAGCTCGGGATCGCGGAGCCGGACGGCCGCGGCCCGGTGCAGGGGTTCCTGTCCGAGACCGCGCGCGAGCTCTCGATGTGGATACTCGGCGGCACCATCGTGCTGCGCGGCGAGGGCGAGCGCCGCGTGACGAACACCTCGCTGCTGTTCGATTCGGCCGGCAAGCGCGTCGCGCGCTACGACAAGATCCATCTGTTCGACGTCGCCATCCCGGGACGCGACGAGCAGTACCGCGAGTCCAACCACGTGACGCCGGGACGCGACCTGGTCCTCGCCGACACGCCGGTCGGGCGGCTGGGTCTGTCGGTGTGCTACGACATGCGCTTTCCCGAGCTCTACCGCGAGCTGGTCGCGCGCGGCGCCGAGTGGCTGTCCATGCCGGCGGCGTTCACCGTGCCGACGGGCCGCGCGCACTGGGAGACGCTGCTGCGCGCCCGCGCGATCGAGAATCTCTGCTACGTGGTGGCGCCGGCGCAGGTCGGCACGCACAGCAGCGGGCGCGAGACCTACGGCGACTCGCTGATCGTCGACTACTGGGGCCAGGTGCTCGCCCGGCTGCCGAAGGGCAGCGGCGTCATCACCGCGGATCTCGACCTCGCCAAGGTGGCCGAGACGCGCGCCCGCTTCCCGGTGCTCGACAACCGACGGCTCGGGGCTCCGGCCGCGCTCAACGCATCGTCCGGGTCGGGGGCATCCGCCGCCGCCCCCGTTTCCCAGGCGTCGGCCGCACCCGCGGCGCCGGCCCGGAAACGGGCCGTCACCACATGAGCGCGCCGGTCGCGCGCGGGGTGGCGGAAAACACCTGTTTCGATCTGGCGCAAAGCTCGATTCTCGTGCCCTCCGGGCTCGACGAGGGCCGTTTGTCGACGGTGCTCGACGCCGTCATGAGCCGCGGAGTCGATTACGCCGACCTGTACTTCCAGCTGTCGCGCGAGGAGTCCTGGGCGCTCGAGGACGGGATCGTCAAGGAGGGCTCGCACAACATCGAGCAGGGCGTCGGCGTTCGCGCCATCAGCGGAGAGAAGACCGGCTTTGCGTACACCGACGAGGTGCTGCTGCCCGCGCTGCTCGAGGCTTCCGAAGCCGCACGCGCGATCGCGCGCAGCGGCGGGCGCAATGCCGTGCAGGCCTGGCAGCGGCCGGCGGCGCACCGGCTGTACCTGCCGTTGGACCCGCTCGACACGATTCGCGACGAGGACAAGGTGGCGTGGCTCATGCGCATCGACGCGGAGACCCGGCGGATCGATCCCAGGGTCAAGCAGGTGATGGCCTCGCTGTCCGCGGTGCACGAGGTGATCCTGGTCGCGACCAGCGATGGCACCCTGACGGCCGACGTGCGTCCTCTGGTGCGCGTCAACGTGTCGGTGATCGTCGAGCAGGGCGGCAGGCGCGAGCAGGGTTACTCCGGCGGCGGCGGCCGCTTCGGCCTGGACGAGCTTCTCCGGGGCGATGAGCCGTTCACGCATGCCCGCGAGGCCGTGCGCCAGGCGTTGGTGAACCTCGAGGCCATCGCGGCGCCGGCGGGCTCGATGACGGTGGTGCTGGGGCCGGGTTGGCCGGGAATCCTCCTGCACGAGGCCATCGGGCACGGCCTGGAGGGGGACTTCAATCGCAAGGGCACCTCGGCATTCTCGAACCGCGTGGGCCAGAAGGTGGCGGCGGACGAGATCACCGTGGTGGACGACGGCACCTTGAGCCGTCGTCGCGGCTCGCTCAACGTGGACGATGAGGGCACGCCCACGCAATGCACTACGCTGATCGAGAACGGCGTGCTGCGCGGCTACCTCCAGGACAAGATGAACGCGAAGCTCATGGGCATGCCGGCCACGGGTAACGGCCGGCGCGAGTCGTTCGCGCACATGACCCTGCCGCGCATGACCAACACCTACATGCGCGCCGGCTCGCGCGATCCCGGCGAGATCATCGCATCGGTCGACAAGGGCTTGTATGCCGTGAACTTCGGCGGCGGCCAGGTCGACATCACCTCGGGCAAGTTCGTGTTCTCCGCGAGCGAGGCTTACCTGATCGAGAATGGCAGGATCGGCGCGCCGGTGAAGGGCGCGACCTTGATCGGCAACGGCCCCGATGTCCTGCAGCGGGTCAGCATGGTCGGGAGCGACATGAAGCTCGATGCGGGCGTCGGCACCTGCGGCAAGGAAGGGCAGTCGGTGCCGGTGGGCGTGGGGCAGCCGACGCTGCGGATCGAGGGGTTGACGGTGGGGGGGACGGGTTAGGATTGAAATGAAACTGGACAGCTTCGAGGCCCTCGCCAACGCGCTCGAGAGTGCCGGCGCCCGCACCCGGACGACATCAACTGGGATCTCACCACTTGGGAGGGATCTCGTCGCGGGCAGCGGCGGCGATGGTCGCAGATGCCATTGGCGGAGATAATCCGAGCCCTCGAAGAGATGCAGGTGCTGGCGGAGCGGCTGTTCGAGAATCAGCGCTAAAGCGTCCCATTTCTCGTGGTTTGCGCGTCGTTCGATGATTTCCTCCCTCACGTGCCGGTCTCAGAATTGGCTCCGCGGCACTTCAAGGACGAAGACCCTTCAGTGGGACATTAAAGGAAGCCAGGCCGCGGCGCGGGCGGGACGTTCGGGGCGCAAAGCGTCCCGCTCCGCGCCTCCTCCACCATCGATCGAGAGGCGTGTCGTGAACGGCAGGCGGGAAATCTCACCGGAAATGGCCGTGCGCTTGTCGAAGGTCTTCGGCGGCAGCGCGGGAGCGGCGAAGCCGACGGTCAGCCCAGGGTGGCGAGAAGCTCGTCCAGTTGCGCGAACGTCTCGGACATCCCATCCGGCATCCCGGCGATGGCACGGTCGAGAGCTTCCTTCGAGGGATAGAGCTCGTGCAGGACCAGCAGCGTCTTGCCGTCTTGTTCCTCGAAGGTCACCGTGGTGACGGCGCCGTCGTCACTTTCTTCATTGGTCCAGACGAGACGCGAGGGCGGGGTCACTTCGATGTACCTGCCGAAGAACGCCATGGGCTTCGAGGCCCCGTGGCCGAACTCGAAACGGTACCTGCCGCCGACACGAACATCGGCCTCGCAGGAAAGTAGTGTCACGCCGGTGGATTTCGGTGCCCACCACCGCTCGAGCAGCTTAGGTGTGGTCCACGCCTCGAACACGATGCGCGCCGGGGCGTTGAAGGTTCGCGCAAGGACGAGCTCACGCTCGGATCGCCGTTCCACCGTCGTTTGGTTCTTCATGGGGTGGGCTCACTCTCTCTTTTTGCGTCCATCGAGCTTCTCCTTCCGTTTCAGCTCCTCGACGACCTCGTCCAGCTCGTCGAAGCGTGCATCCCAGCGCCGGCGGTACCTCTCGATCCATGCCGCTTCTTCCTCCAGCCGGCGCAGGCCGAGCTTGCAGGTCCGCACGCGCCCGACCTTCTCGGTGGTGACGAGCCCCGCCTGCTCCAAGACGCCGACGTGCTTCTTCATGCCCGTGAGGGTCATGTGGAACTTCCCGGCAAGGTCCGTGATGGAAGCGTCTGCGCGCCCGAGCTGCTCCAGGACGCCGCGCCGCGTGGCGTCCGAGAGCGCGGCGAACGAAGCGTCGAACCCGGTCCGGGAGTACTGAACCATGTGGTTCACTATTTAGCACGAGGAGCGCCGGCATGCAAGTGAGGCCCGAGCGCGGCTAGGTCTCGGTTTGGCCCGAGCGCGCGCTGCGTTGCAGGCCGAAACCTCGAGCCGCAGGGACTATTTCGCGCTGAAGTCGAACAGCTCGAACAGATCCGAGATCGCGGGCGTGTTGGTCGGCGCGTAGGCGTTGCGCGGATCCGGGACGGGATTCGGGAAGTTGTCGCGGCTGCGGGCGGTCAAGGGCTGAAGGCCCCAGTTGCGCTCGATGAATTTGAGTATCGAGACGTGATCGGAGTAGTCGTGAGCGATGTGGCCGGGCTTGGTGAAGCGCGACACGGCGATCATCGGGATGCGCGTGCCGTCGCCGAAGAAGTCCAGGGGCTGGACGTAGCCCGAGTCGTAGTAGCCGCCGCCCTCGTCGAAGGTGACGAGAATCGCCGTGTCCTTCCACAGCTCGGGATTCGCCTTGACGGCGTCGATGATCTTCTTGGAGAAGCCCTCGAACAGGTCGAGCTTGGATGAGTCGGGGTGGCCATCGACCAGTCCGCTCGGCTTCACGAACGAAATGGCGGGCAGCGTGCCCGCGGCGATGTCCGCATACAGATCGAGCGTGTCCTTGAGATGGGTCAGCCGCACCGCGGCGTTTCCCATGATCGAGGTGTCGTACTGGAACGGATTGCAGATCGGGCAGTACTCGTCGGAATCGGGCCCGATGGCCCCGTAATTCAACTGGTACGGATCGTTGAGGTACGCGTTCCAGTGGTCGCCGTAGTACTTCCACGAGATGCGCTTTGCGAGCAGCGCGTCGCCGATGCCGCGCACGGACGAGGGCGGCAGGGTGAAAGGCGAGTTGCGCGGGTTCTTGTCGGTGGACGCGTTCCGTCCGTTGCCGAAGTAGCCGGGGTTGTTGTTGTTGAGCAGATAGTAATGGCCGGGCTCGCAGTGCGAAGCGATGGGGCGGGGCAGGGAGGCGAGATATTTGAGCACAGCGGCGACGCCGGGCTGCCTGGGGTCGGAGCAGTCGCTGTACGAGCCGCCGCCGTAGGCGGGCGCGGGTGTCTTGGCGGAGAACGCGCCGTATCCGTCCTGCCTGTACCAGTTGTTGGTGCCGGGCGCGGGGTTGGGGTTCTCGATGGTATCGATCCCGGCGGCGGAATCCTTGCGATCCGAGCGCGGCGGCACCGCGGGGTGTCCGGAGCCGTCGCTGAACCAGAGGACATCTCCATGTCCCAGCATGATGTGATTGACGCCGGTGCCGCCGCTCACCGACTGGTGGAAGTTGTCGCTCATGGCGTAGCCGTCGGCGAGGCCCTTGAGGTAGGGCGCATCGCCCGTCTGCATGTTGTAGAAGCCGAGCGCGGTGGATCCTTCGCCGGTGGTCCGGGAGCCGGGCGCGTAGTCGGTCTTGAAGCTCGCCGGCGGCGGCTTGCCGTCGGAGCCCGGGCCGACGGTGACCTCGACCCAGGAAAACAGGCGCGAGTCGCAGCCCGAGGGGCGGAGCACCGTCGCCTGCGCGGGATCGCAATCGAGCTGCTGCCACATCTGATAGAAGCGGTGAACGGGGCTGGCCGAGTAGGCATGGTAGTCGAGTGCCGAGCCGTTGGTGAGCTGGAAGGGCCCGGGCGGCAGCGCGTGCACGTTCTTGATGCGCTCGTCCGGCGTTTGCGCGGCGAGACCGGTTCCTCCGGTCACGAGGTAGCGATAGTAGTCCTCGGGCAGCCCGCTCTCGGATTGCTTGGCGATGTCCAGGCTGTCGCGGGGGACGTAGGACACCTTGGGCCCCCCCGCGAGCGGCGCGGGCATGATGCGGTTCGGAAACGGCGCCTTGGGCGGGTTCAACAGGAACGGGTCCGACGCGGGATCGGACGCCTGGCGCTGCTCGGCGATGCCGAAGCTCGGGCCCGGGCTGCCATCCGCCCGGACGATACCCTCCGACAACAGGTTCCAAACCTTCTCGCCCGGCTTGGGCTCATAGGTGGCGAACACGTGATCGAAGCTGCGGTTCTCGCCGATGATGATCACCAGATGCTTGATCGGCGTGCGGGTGTCCGAATCGGGTGACGGGCGCCGCGCCGCCGGTGTGGTGGCCGCGAGCGCGGCGGGGGCTACGAGCGGTCCGAGCGAGGCCAACGCGATGAGCACGGTTAGCGAGCCGAGCGCTGCGAGCGGCCTGAGCGCGAGAGCCATGCATCGGACTTGCGGACGCGGCAGCCGCCCGAGCGACTCTCGTCGCCCACGCGATTCGCCGTACGGCGATTCAGTCTCCCGGTGTGTCATCAGGCCGAACGCTCCTTGGAACCTTGGACCATTTTGCCACCGTCGCCCGCCCCTGACAGAGGGCATTGCATTTGGAGTACCCTGCGCGTTCCTTCGGGGGAGAGAACATGCGATTGACGACACATCTTGCGATAAAGGGCATTGCCTTGGTGGCAGCTTGCGCCGCGGCCGTGGCGCAGGCCGCCGCGGCTCAAGATCCGGGCCCGGCTCTCGGACTTTCGCCCGGCGCGGACGCCGCCATGCGCAGCATCGACGCCGAGCGCATTCGCGCGCACGTCCGGTTCCTGTCGGATGATCTTTTGGAGGGCCGCGGGACGGGCACGCGCGGCGGCGACCTGGCGGCGAAATACATTGCGACCTGCTTCGCCCTGGATGGATTGAAGCCCGCCGGCGACGGCGGGGGTTACCTGCAAAAGGTGGAGTTCCGCGGCGTCCAAACGCTGGGCGGAACCTCGTTCTCGCTGCATCCCGAGCACGGCAATGCGCTCGAGCTCAAGCTCGGCGAGGACTTCGTCACCAACAACCAGACCCAGACCGAGAGCGTCGATATCGACGCGCCGATCGTGTTCGTGGGTTACGGCATCGAGGCGCCCGAATACCACTGGAACGACTACCAGGGCGTGGACGTGAGGGGCAAGGTGGTGCTCCTGTTCGTGAACGAGCCGCCGTCCAAGGATCCGAAGTTCTTCGGCGGAGAGGCCATGACCTATTACGGGCGCTGGACCTACAAGTTCGAGGAAGCCGCGCGCAAGGGCGCGGTCGGCGCGCTCATCATCCACCGCACCGACCTCGCGAGCTACGGCTGGCCGGTGGTCAAGAATTCCTGGAGCGCCGAGCAGGTCTACCTCGCCGGCGACCGCGACCCCAAGCTGGAATCTGCGGCCTGGATACAGCTCGACGTGGCGCGCAAGCTGTTCGAGGCCTCCGGCCTCAAGCTCGACGACATGCTCGCGGCGGCGGGCACGCGGGGCTTCAAGGCGCGGCCGCTGCCGGTGCGCTTCAAGGCGCACCTCGTGAGCAAGGTGCGCAAGTTCGAGTCCTACAACGTGGTCGGCCTGCTGCCGGGCGCGAGCGGCGGCGACGCCCAGGCCGTGATCTACTCCGCCCACTACGATCACCTCGGCATCGATCCCACGCTCTCCGGGCACCAGATCTACAACGGCGCGGTGGACAACGCGACCGGCGTCGGCATGCTGCTCGAGCTCGCGCACGCGTTCGCCACGTCGGCTGCGCGGCCGCCGCACCCGGTGGTGTTCGCATCGGTGACGGCGGAGGAGAAGGGGCTGCTCGGCTCGAACTATCTCGGCAAGCATCTGCCGATTCCGGCTCAGCGGATCGCGCTCGGGCTCAATTTCGATGCGGTGCCTCCCATCGGGATCCCCGAGTCCGTGAGCGTCACCGGCGCGGAGCGCACCACGTTCTATCCGACCGTGGAGAAGACCGCCAAGGCGTTCGGCTTCGAGATTCAAGCGGATCCCGAGCCGGGCGCGGGCCACTATTATCGGTCAGACCATTTCAGCCTGGCCCGGGCGGGGGTGCCGGCGTTCTCGGTGAACACCGGATCGAAGTTCGCGGGACACCCGCCGGCGTGGGGCAAGACCGAGGCCGAGGACTACACCGCCAAGCGCTACCACAGCCCGGCCGACCAGTACTCGCCCTCCATGGACTTCCGCAGCAACGCGATCCTGGCCCGTTTCGGGTTTGCGCTCGGTTGGCAGGCGCTGACGGGCCCGGGCACGGTCAATTGGCAGCCCGGGGACGAGTTCGAGGCGGTCCGGGTTCGGGGCGGGCAAACCAAGTAACGGCGCCGTCCCCGCGGTTCGGTGCGGTGCACCATGGGTCGGTCGAGAGGGCGCAGTCCCCGGCACGCCACGGGGCGGCCCGGGGGCGCCACGAGCGCTTCAGGCGTGCCGACGGCCACCTCGGGCTGGGGGGCCCGACCGGGCGTATCGGGCGACGGATTTCGCCGCGCCATAAGTAAAATCTGCTTAGATTGTGACGCGGGTCCGCATTAACATGGATTTAGGAGGTTGAACCCATGCGCCTGTCCCGTCCTGTCTATGAAAGCGTTCCCTACGTGTATGGGACGATCGGCGCAATGGCGATCGTTCTGTTCTACCTCGATCCCGTCGGAATCCAAGGCGGCCTCACCTTCACGATCGCCTTCCTGGCGGAGACCGCGGCGCTGACCTTGTTCCTGCGACGTCAGGACTACCGTGCGCTCAGCCGGGAATACTCCGGCGAGATCATCGAGCTGCCGTCCACGCTGAACGGCTAGCTCCGAAGCCCGCGCCGCTGCCCGGCCGCGCGATCCGCGCTGCCCCCACGCTCAGGATTTCTCTCCGTCGCCATCGCCGGCATCGGCGGCGTTGCGCATGCGGGGCGCGCGCTCGTCCAGGTACATGATCTCGTGCTGCCCCACCTGCACCACGTCGCCGTCGTTCAAGTTGTAGCGCCGCACGCGCTTCGACTGGACGTAGATGCCGTTGGTGCTGTTCAGGTCCTCGATCACGCAGGAGTCGGCATGAGTGACGATGTGGCAGTGGTGGCGGCTGATGAACTTGCTGTCGATCTGCAGATCGTTGTCGGGGGTTCTGCCGATGACGAGCCGTCCCGGCTTGAGCTCCCGCTCCATCACCGTCTTGCCCTCGCTCGCGAGCAGTATCCGACCCACGGTCTGTCCCATCATGCCGTTCGGCAGATGTCCCTGCTCGACGCTGACGGTGCGCATCCGGCTGCTCGGGGTCGCGAACTCGGACCACTGCAGCTCCTCGATCGCGGCACCCAGATCCTCGAAGGTCACGGTGTCGCGGTCCCGCCCGAACGCGGCCATGAGCGAGGTGTCGCACAGGGTATTGACCAGCCGCGGCACGCCGCCGGTATAGCGATAGATGGTGGCGTAGGTGTCGTCGGCGAAGATCCGCCGTCCCTGGGATCCCGCCACCTCGAGCCGGTGATCGATGTAGGCGGCGGTCTCGGCCTTGGTCAGGGCCGACAGGTGGAAGCGCAAGCGCACGCGCTGCGCGAGCTGCACGAGCTCGGCCGAGTTCAACTTGTCGTTGAGCTCGGGCTGTCCCGCCAGGATGATGCGCAGCGCCTTCTCCTTGGTGGTCTCGATGCCCGAGAGCATCCGCACCTCCTCGAGCACACGAGGGGAGAGATTCTGCGCCTCGTCGACGATCAGCAGCACCTTGCGCCCGGCGACGTGCTGCTCGACCAGGAACTGGTTCAGCGTCGCGAGCACCTCCGGTTTCTTCATGTTGAAGGGGGAGAAGCCGAATTGCACCAGCACGGTCTGCAGGAAGGCGGTCGGCGACAGCTGGGTCTGGTTGATCTGCGCCACGACGGCGTCGGTCTGGAGCTCGCGCAGGAACGTCTCGATGAGCGTGGTCTTGCCGGCGCCGATCTCGCCGGTGATCACCACGAAGCCGTCGGTGAACCAGATCGTCGATTCCATGTACGCTTTGGCGCGAGCATGCTGCTTGCTCAGGTACAGGAACTGCGGGTCCGGGCTCAGGCGGAACGGCAATTCATTGAGTTTGAATAGTTCCAGGTACATCGTTGCGCGTTCTTGGGGGCGGCCTGTCTCGGGGCTGCCGCTTCAGCTCCATTCGATCGATTTTAACGTATTCGAGAGAGCCGAATTGCGGTCCGTTGAGCGGTTTTTGAGGATGGTACAGTGACCTAGCTTCCGTCCCGGGCGCGCTTCCTTGCCATAATCGTGGTAGGCCAACCCCTCGACCCCCAGGAGCCGCTCGCGGTCGGGCATGGTTCCCAGGAAGTTGATCATGGCGGTGTGACCCAGCGCACGCGTCGACCCCAGCGGCAGCCCGGAGATCGCACGCAAGTGATTCTCGAACTGGCTGGTGACGCAGCCCTCGATGGTCCAGTGGCCGGAGTTGTGCACCCGTGGCGCCATCTCGTTCGCGACCAGCCTGCCGTCGACCACGAAGAACTCGATGGTGAGGACGCCGATGTATTCGAGCTCGCGCATCACGCGCTTCAAGTAGGTGCGCGCCATCCGCTCGAGCGCGGCGTTGACGTAGGGCGCGATGCTGTAGTGCAAGATGCCGCCGCCGTGGGTGTTGGCCGCGAGGGGATAGAAGACGATGCCGCCGTCCGCCGCGCGCGCGCCGATGACGGAGACCTCCCTGGAGAATCGCTGGAACCCTTCGTATATCAGCGGCGATCCGCCGATCGCGGCCCACGCGGCCGCAACGTCCGCGGCGCTGCGCACGAGATGCTGGCCCTTGCCGTCGTAGCCGAGGCGCCGGGTCTTGAGGATGCCGGGCAGTCCCACCGTGCGGATGGCCTCGCGCAAATCCGCCTCGCTGTCGACCGCGGCGTGGGGAGCCACGGGGATGCGGAGCCTGCGAAACAGCGCCTTCTCCGCAAGGCGATCCTGCGACACCTCGAGCGCCGCGCGCGGCGGACGGATGAGAGTCGATGACTCGAGCGGCTGGAGCGCGCGCCCCGAGATGTTTTCCCAATCGAAGGTGATCACCTCGCTCTGCGCGGCGAGCTTTGCGAGCAAGGCCGGATCCTCGAGCTCTCCTTCGATGATGGGTGCGACCTGGCCCCCGGGCGAGGCGGCGCTGCGGTCGAGAAACAGGCAGCGCAACCCGAGGGGATAGGCCGCGAGCGCCATCATGCGCCCGAGCTGTCCCGCGCCGACGATGCCGATGCGCGTGAGACTCAAGAGTGGCGCGGGTCCGGCTTGGCGAGCACGGCGGCGGTCTGCTTCCGGCGGTACTCGTCCAGCCCCGTGCGGATGTCGGCGAACTCGTTGGCGAGCAGCGCGGCGGCGAAGAGCGCGGCGTTCTTGGCGCCGGGCAGACCGATGGCGAACGTGGCGACCGGGACGCCGCTCGGCATCTGGGCGATCGACAGCAGCGAGTCGATGCCGTTGAGCGCCTTGGACTGAATCGGCACGCCGAGGACGGGAAGCGAGGTCTTGGCGGCGGTCATGCCGGGCAGGTGGGCGGCTCCGCCGGCGCCCGCGATGATCACCTTGAGCCCCCGGTCGCGCGCGCCCGCCGCATACTCGAACAGCAGATCGGGGGTTCGATGCGCCGACACCACGCGGATCTCGTGCTCGATGCGCAAGAGGTCGAGGACCTCCGCCGCTCCCTGCATGGTCTCCCAGTCGGAGGACGACCCCATGATGATTCCGACCATGGTTTTCATGCGTAGAGTCTAGCAGAGGGCCTAGCCGAGAAGGCCGCGCAGGTACGCGAACAGCTCTCGGGACGCGGCCGGGGCCCGGCCCTGCTCGCGCTCGAAGCCCGCCTTCGCGAGCAGGCGCGTCAGCGCCTTCCGGTCGGCTAGCGGGTGCTCCTCGAGGAGCTCGGTCAGCGCGGAGGGCTCCTCGAGCAGGCGGTCGCGCCAGCGCTCGATCCGCTGGAAGCGGCGTATTTCGCCGTCGTGGCGCCGCTTGCGCGCCTCCATCCGGGCGTGCAGGGGCTCGGGATCGATCTGGCGCATGAGCTTGCCGATGTACTGCCGCTGGCGGACCTGGGCGCCGTGCGAGGTGAGCCGGCGCAGCTCGAGCAGCGCGCCCAGGAGCTTCTCGGGAAGCTCGAGCGCCTCGAGGTCGGCCGTCGGCAGCGCCGCGAGCTCGACCCCGAGGTTCTGCAGCCAGTCGGCCTCGCGCTTGCGATCGCTCTTGCTGCGCCTCCCGGCGGGCTCCTCGTCCGTTTCGGATTCGATATCGCGGGTCATGCGCGCATGCTACCGGAAGGCCGGTAGAATCGTCGTCCATGGCCGCATCCTCGATTCCCGCCCGTCTCGACCAGCAGAGCCTCACCTCCATCATCGAGCAGGCACTGGATGAGGCTCGGTCGCGCGGCGCGGCCCAGGCGGAGGCCGTGGTGAGCCAGGACACGGGCCTGTCGGTCGGCGTGCGCCTGGGCGAGGTGGAGACGCTCGAGCATCAGCGGGACCGCAGCCTCGGCATCACGGTGTACTTCGGCAAGCGCAAGGGCTCCGCGAGCACCGCGGACTTCTCGCCCGAAGCCGTGCGCGCCACGGTGGCCAAGGCCTCGAGCATCGCGCGCTTCACCGCCGAGGACGAATGCGCCGGCCTTGCCGATGCCGCGCTGATGGCGCGCGCGCCGCTCGACCTCGATCTGTCGCATCCCTGGCACATCGGCGCGGAGCGCGCGATCGAGATCGCCAAGGCCTGCGAGGCGGCGGCGCTGGGCTTCGATCCGCGCATCAACAATTCCGAGGGCGCATCGGTGTCCAGCCACCAGGGCCTGCACGTCTATGGCAACACCCACGGATTCGTCGGCGGCTATCCGACCACTGCGCATACCGTGAGCTGCGTCGTGCTCGCCGGCACGGGCGACGAGATGCAGCGCGACTACTGGTACTCGAGCTCGCGCGACTGGCACGATCTCGATCCGCCGGAGGAGATCGGGCGTACCAGCGCCCGCCGCACCATCGCGCGGCTGGGACCCCGCCGCCTGCAGACGCAGCGCGCGCCGATAGTATTCGTGCCGGAGCTGGCGCGCGGGCTCATCGGTCACTTTACCGCGGCGATACGCGGCAGCAGCCAGTACCGCCAGTCCTCCTTCCTGCTGAATGCGGCCGGTCAGCAGGTGTTTCCGGCCGGGTTCTCCATCGTCGAACGTCCGCACCTGCCGAAGGCCATGGGAAGCGCGCCGTTCGACGACGAGGGTGTCGCGACGCGCGACCGCGACCTGATCGTCGACGGCGTCCTGACCGGCTACATCCTGTCCAGCTACTCGGCACGCAAGCTGGGGCTGGCGACCACCGGCAACGCCGGCGGCGCGCACAACCTTCTGGTCGCACCGAGCGCCGAGGGCGGCTTCCCCGCGATGCTCGCGCGCCTCGGCACCGGCCTCCTGGTGACCGAGCTCATGGGACAGGGCGTCAACATGGTGACCGGCGACTACTCGCGCGGCGCGGCCGGCTTCTGGGTGGAGAACGGCGAGATCCGGCATCCCGTGGCCGAGATCACCATCGCCGGCAATCTGCGCGACATGCTCAAGGACATCGTGGCGGTGGGCGATGACATCGATCTGCGCGGCGGGATCCGCACGGGATCGATCATGGTGCGGGAGATGACCGTCGCGGGAGAGTAGCCGCGGCGATCAGCTCCTTGAGCGTGGAAGTGCCGAGCCGTCCGCGCGCGGCGGCCTCGACCTCTTCCATCACGCGGCTCGCGGCCTCGACGGCCCGGACGCTGATCTTGAGACGCGCGACCTCGACGGTGCGCACGGCGTCCAGGATGTCGGCGAGACGCATCTTGTCGGTCTCGCGCCCGGGCACGAACTGCTCCTTCTCCGTGGCGACGATGAGGCCGGCGCGCTCGAGGCGCGCGAGCACCGGCGCCAGGGCGATGCCCGGTATGTCGAGCTCCGCCGCCACGCGCGCCCCATTCCAACAGGGCTTGCCCGACTCGTAGTCCCGCCCGATGAGCACCATGGCCGACAGCGCCGCGCGCTCGCGGTCGCTCGCGGTGAGCTCCACCGCGTCGAGGCCGTAGGGAAGATATTGGGGGAACTGAACGTAGAAGGCGAGTTGGGCGCCGAACAAGAGGATCAGCCAGCTCATGTAGACCCAGATGAGCGTGGTCAACACGATGGCGAATCCGGTGTAGATGGCCACCATGTGCGAGGAGAACACCAGGAAGGCGGTGAACAGCTTGCCGACCAGCGCCCAGATGATGCCCGCGGCGATGCCGCCGATGAACGCGGCGGAGAGGCTCACGCGGGTGTTGGGGATGAAGGCGTACATGAAGGAGAACACGGCGGCCACGATCGCGTAGGGCGCGATCTGTCCCAGGAACGCGACGACCGCCCCGAGCGGCGCGACCTGCACGATGTCGCGCACGAGGGCGCTGTGCTCGGCCGACCCCAGGAGCCCGAGCGCCACGGCGAGCAGGATCGGCCCGACGATCATCACGCTCAGATACTCGGTGAAGCGGCGCGCGAGGCTCCGCGGGCGCGCGACGCGCCACACGAAGTTGAAGCTGCCCTCGACCTTCTGGATGGTGGTGATCACCGTGTAGACGAGGAAGGCGAGTCCGATCGTGCCCAGGAGCTCGCCGCGCATGTTGACGACGAACTGCAGCACGCTCTCGGTGAGCTGATCGGCGGCCGCGCCCATCGGACGGAAGAACTGGCCGAGCAGGAAGCGCAGATCGCCGCGAGCGCCGAGCCCCTTCAATATCGCGAAGCTGAACACCATCAGCGGTACGAGCGACAGAAGCGTGGTGTAGGCGAGGCTCATGGCGCGGATGCTGATCTCGCCTCCGACCCAGTCGCGGATCAGCGCGGCGGGATAGCGCAGCAGCCGCAACACGGAGCCCCAGGGCGGCGGCATGTTGCGCGATTTCTGGAACAGCGCATCCTCGACTCGTTCCAACGGTTCAAGCATGCAGAGCTTTCCTGGCGCTCGATGGGCCCGGCGGTTGCGCGCGATCAACCGGTCAGCAGACGCAGCGCCTCGCGATATTTCTCGCTGGTTCGCGCCACCACCTCGGGCGGCAGGCGCGGCGCCGGCGGCTTCTTGTCCCAGCTCAGGGTCTCGAGATAGTCGCGCACGAATTGCTTGTCGAAGCTCGGCGGGCTGATGCCGGGGCGGTAGGAGGCGACGGGCCAGAAGCGCGAGGAGTCCGGCGTCAGCGCCTCGTCGATCAGCATGAGCGCGCCGCTCGCGTCGACGCCGAACTCGAACTTGGTGTCCGCGATGATGATCCCGCGGGCGCGGGCGTGCTCGGCGGCAAACCGATAGAGCTCCAGCGCGGCGGCGCGCACGCGCTCGGCGTAATCCCGGCCCACGAGCTTCACCACGCCTTCGAAGTCGATGTTCTCGTCGTGCTGACCGGCGGGCGCCTTGAAGGCGGGCGTAAACACGGGCTCGGGCAATCGATCCGCCATCTGGAGGCCCGCGGGCAGCGGGATGCCGCACACCGAGCCGTGCTGCAGATAGTCCTTGTAGCCCGATCCGATCAGGTAGCCGCGCACCACCGCTTCGATGGGCAGGGGCTTCAGCTTCTTCACGACCATGGCCCGCCCCGCGAGCTGGGCGCGCTCGTCGGGATCGCGGACCACCTCGTTCACCGCGAGAGCGGCGAGGTGGTTGTCGATGAGATTCCGGGTCTGGCCGAACCAGAACAAGGACACCTGGGTGAGCACGTTGCCCTTGTACGGAATCGGGTCGGGCAGCACCACGTCGAACGCGGACAGCCGATCGGACGTCACGATCAGGAGGTGATCGGCGTCGACGCCGTAGATGTCCCGCACCTTGCCCTGGTGGATCTTCGCAAGGCCGCGCAGGCGCGATTCGAACAGCGGAGGAGACTCGTGATCCTGTTGCATCGTTAAGCGGCCGGACGGCTGCTACCATTCGTGGCGCAAGATCGCCGATTGTGGCGGGACGAGGCGTCATAGGTCAACGCGGATGAGCTGGACAGGCAAGATACTCGGGGCTCTGATCGGCTTTGTGCTCACCCGCCAGGTCCTCGGGGCCCTGATCGGGGCGCTGGTCGGCCACATGCTCGATCACGCCTGGGACGATCGCGCCGCAGCGGGCGGCGCGCGGGCGGCCGGCGGCAGCTCCTTTCGCGCGGGCATCGGCGGTGCGGCGTCGATCGCGGAGGAGTTCTTTCGCAGCACCTTCGAGATCATGGGCAACGTCGCGAAGTCGGACGGCCGGGTCAGCGAGGCCGAGATCGATGCCGCGCGCCGCCTGATGCAGGATCTGAAGCTCGGGCCGCGCGAGACCGAGCTTGCGATCGAATGCTTCCGCCGCGGCAAGACACCGGGCTACGACGTCGAGATCGCGGTTGAGCGCCTGCGCGAGGCCTGCGGCCAACGGCATGACCTGCTGCGGGCCTTTCTCGAGCTGCAGTTGCGCGCGGCCCTCGCGGGCAACGGCATGTCGCCCCCCGCCCGCGCGATTCTCGTCCGGGTCGCGGAGCGTCTGGGGATGTCGGGGCTGGAATTCGCCTATATGGAGGCGTCCTTACGCACCTGGCGGAGCGGCGGCGAGCGCGCGCCGGGCGGCCGCTCGACCGGGTCGCTGGGCTCGTTGGCGGAATGCTACGCCGTGCTGGAGGTGGATTCCGGCATCTCGGACCCGGAGGTGACCAAGGCGTATCGCCGCCAGATGAGCCGGCACCATCCTGATAAACTCGTGGCCAACGGTCTGCCCGAGTCGATGGCGCAACTGGCCAAGGAGCGGACTCAGCGCATCCAGGAAGCGTACGAGGGAATTCGCGCCGCGCGCGGCATGCGGTGAGAGGTCAAGAATGTCGATCATCATTGCTCCGTCGATCCTGTCCGCCGACTTCGCCCGCCTCGGGGAGGAAGTGAACGCCGTGCTCGATGCAGGCGCGGATTGGATCCACTTCGATGTGATGGACAACCACTACGTGCCGAATCTCACCATCGGGCCGCCGGTGTGCGGGGCCTTGCGCAAGGCGGGGATCAAGGCGCCGATCGACGTGCACCTCATGGTCTCGCCGGTGGACCGGATCGTCCCTGACTTCGCCGAGGCGGGCGCGACGACCATCAGCTTTCACCCCGAGGCCACGCAGCACGTCGACCGCACCATCCAGCTGATCCGCGACAGCGGCTGCCGGCCCGGCCTCGTGTTCAATCCCGCGACGCCTCTCAACTGGCTGGACTATGTTCTCGACAAGATCGATCTCGTGCTCATCATGTCGGTGAACCCCGGATTCGGCGGCCAGAGCTTCATTCCCGAGGCCTTGCGCAAGGTGAAGGATGCGCGGGCACGCATCGATGCGAGCGGCCGCAAGATCCATCTCGAGGTCGACGGCGGCGTGAAGGTGGACAACATCGGGGCGATCGCGCGAGCGGGCGCGGACGCCTTCGTCGCGGGCTCTGCGATCTTCGGCAGCAAAGATTACGCGTCGACCATCAAGTCGATGCGCGAGCAGATCGGGAAGGCCGGGGTCGCTTAGGCGAGAGGCCTATTCGTCGTCGTCCTCGTCGTCGTCGTCATCGTCCGGCGTGTCGGCGCGCACGCTCTTCGGCTGCACGCCGCCGGCTCCGGCTTTGACGGGAACGATCAGCGGACGGGTCTTGACCTTCGGACGGGCATTGAACACGACGATGGTCTTGCCCGTGGCGCGCAGCAGGCCTTGCTCCTCGAGAACCTTGAGCACCCGGCCGGCCATCTCTCGCGAGCACCCGACCAGGCGCGAGAGCTCCTGACGGCTGACCTTGATCTGCATGCCCTCGGGGTGGGTCATCGCGTCCGGCTCGCCGCAGAGGTCCATGATGGCGTGCGCCACACGGCCGGTGACATCGACGAACGCGAGGTCGCCGAGCTTGCGGTTGGTGCGGTCGAGGCGCGTCGCGAGCTGCGTGGCGAGCTCGAAGATCAGGCCGGGGCTCTCGGCGGCGATCTGCCGGAAGCGCGGATAGGTCATTTCCGCGAGCTCGGACTGCTGGCGCGTGCGCACCCAGGCGCTGCGCGTCGGCTGCTCGTAGAACAGGCCCATCTCGCCGAAGAACTGTCCCTTGTTCAGGTAGGCGAGGACCATCTCGTTGCCGTCTTCATCCTCGATCATCACTTCGACCGAGCCCGAGATGATGTAGTAGAGAATGTCCGGCAGATCGCCGGCATGAATGATGACCGTCTTGGAAGGGACTGTCCGGATCCGGCAGTAGCTCAAGAAACGATTGATCGCTGGGATATCGCTTAAGGCTTTTGCCCCTTCTTCCATGGTGTCTCCCCGGTTCTCGTGTCGCATAAACGCCTGTGCTGGCGCACGTTTTATTACATAAGTCCCGGAATCGCAAGCTCAATGGGGTGCCGCATCGAGCTCTCGGGAGCGCCTATATCCAGTAAGAGCTGCGCGTCATGAGCTTCGAGACCGCTCCCATCGCGGCCCGGACCGGCCACGGCGGATGCTCGCCGCCGAGGGAAGCCGCGCGCGCACCATGCCGGATCTCATCGTGGGTCATCTGCTCCAGGATCGTGCGGCTGCGCTCGTCCGCGGCCGCGAGGCCGCGAAGATGCCCGCGCAGATGGGCCTCGACCTGGCGCTCGGTCTCCGCAACGAACCCGAGGCTCGCGCGATCGCCGAGCGCGCCGGCGATGGCGCCGATCGCGAACGATCCCAGATACCAAAGCGGATTGAGGAGGCTGGTGCGCCCTTCCAGCTCGGCCAGGCGCTGCTCACACCAGGCGAGATGGTCGGCTTCCTCGGACGCGGCTTGCTGCATTGCAGCGGCCACGGCTGGGGTGCGCGCCGTGAAGGCTTGTCCCTGGTAGAGGGCCTGGGCGGCGACCTCCCCCGCATGATTGACGCGCATGAGGCGGATGGACTCGAATCTCACCGCATCGGTCAGGCCCTCGTCGGCCGGCGCCGCAGGCGGGGGTCGCGAGGCCCGCGCGGGGGTGGATAAGGTCTTGATTGCCTTGTCTAATTCACCAAGGAGGCGGTCGAGGCCGCCGAATCTCCGGGTCTCCATGCACACTATAATATAGAGTTGCTCCAGGTCCCGGACGGGGCTGGAATCTCGCGACGGCGTTCTGTACACTTTCGCGCCTTCCGTGAACGGCCCAATCTTGAGAAAGCCCATGTACACCGTATTTTCCAAGCCGGCTGAAGTCCGTGGCGACTGGTTCGTGGTCGACGCCGCCGGCAAGACGCTCGGCCGGCTGGCCTCGGAGATCGCGCACCGACTCAAGGGCAAGCACAAGCCGAATTACGCTCCGCATCAGGATCTCGGCGATCACATCGTGGTGATCAACGCGGGCACGGTCAAGGTGACCGGCGCCAAGCTGACCGACAAGCTCTATCATCAGCACACGGGCTACGTCGGCAACCTGAAGACCATCGCTCTCGGCAAGCTGCTCAAGGAGCACCCCGAGCGCGCCATCCAGTTCGCGGTGAAGGGAATGCTGCCCAAGGGTCCGCTGGGCCGGCGCATGTACAGGAAGCTGCACGTGTTCGGCGGCAAGGACCATCCTCACCAAGCACAGCAGCCGAAGCCGCTGGAAATCTAAGCCCCGGGACTCATCATGGCATCAAGCAAAGCCGCAAATTCTTACTATGGCACCGGGCGCCGCAAGACCTCGAGCGCGCGCATCTATCTCAAGCAGGGAACCGGCAAGGTGTCGATCAACGGCCGCACCCTCGAGGAATTCTTCGGCCGGGTGACCGGACGCATGATCGTGCAGCAGGCGATCGGCGCGGTGCAGCTCGAGGGCAAATTCGACGTCGACGCCCACGTTCAGGGCGGCGGCATCACCGGGCAGGCGGGCGCGATCCGTCACGGCATCACCCGCGCTTTGATGGCCTACGATGAGACGCTGCGCGCGCCGCTGCGCAAGGCCGGGTTCGTGACCCGCGACGCGCGCGAGGTGGAGCGCAAGAAGGTCGGTCGTCGCAAGGCGCGTCGCGGCACGCAGTTCTCCAAGCGCTAGCGCGAGCCTCGAGGCCATCGTGCTCACCGGCCTCGAAGCCTGCCGCGCGATGTGTCGCCCGAGCCGGCCGCGCGGCGCCTCGCGCTCACCTTGACACCGGGGCGGTCGGGCCGAATTGGGGGATCGTCTAGCGGTAGGACAACGGACTCTGACTCCGTTTACCTAGGTTCGAATCCTAGTCCCCCAGCCAAACAGGGCCCGTCGCCGGGCCCTTTTTTGCAGATGCATAATTGACCATGTCGGGCGAAC
>DATAUO010000286.1:0-20657 GCA_036268215.1 Steroidobacteraceae bacterium | reverse complement strand
CCGGCCGCTACGCCGCGGCAATCCGTCGCCGGCGCACCTGCGATGCCGAATGCTCCCTCGGCCAGGACGGCGCGCCAGCCGCTCGCGTTGTGGATCATTGCGGGAGTACTGGCGATCGGGTGCGCCTATCTTCTCGTAACCCGATTCCTGGGCGTGCCGCACTCGGAATCTGGGGCTCGAAACCCCGCGGCGGCGGTGAGCGCGGAGGCGAGCGGGTCACCCGGCGTCAACAGTGCCGCGCCACAAGCCGGTGCTTTCAGCCCGCCCGCCCACTCCATCGCGGTATTGCCCTTCGTGAACCTGAGCGGGGACCCCAAGCAGGAATACTTCTCCGACGGTCTCACCGAGGAGCTGCTCAATTCGCTGGCAGAGATACAGGGGCTGCAGGTCGCGGCGCGTACTTCCGCGTTCTCCTTCAAGGGACAGGAGACGGACATCGGCACCATCGCGCGCAAGCTGAATGTGGCGACGGTGCTCGAGGGCAGCGTGCGGCGCTCGGAGCACACGATGCGCATCACGGCGCAGCTCATCGATGCCAAGTCCGGATTCCACATCTGGTCCAAGACCTACGATCGGGACCTCGGGGATGTGCTCAAGCTCCAGACGGAGATCGCGACGGCGGTCGCCGGCGCGCTGCAAGTTACGCTGCTCGGCGATGCGAGCGCGAAGATCGAGCTCGGCGGCACGCGCAATCCGGCAGCGTTCGACGCGTTCTTGCATGCGCGACAGGTGAACGTGCAGGCGCACACGGCAGAGTCCGTCAAAGCCGCCATCGATGCTTACTCGCAGGCAATCCGCCTGGATCCGAGCTTCGCGTTGGCTCTTGCCAACCGCTCGAACCTGCTTGGAACCATGGCGGGCGAGTTCTCGACCGGAAGCTCGAGCAAGGAGTTCTTCGACCGCTCCCTGGCGGATGCGAACCGGGCGCTCGAGTTGGCGCCGAATTTGGCCGAGGCGCATCTCGCCATTGCCAGCTGGGCTCAGGGGAACAATCAGTTTCGGCGGGCAGCCGAGGAGATGCAGCGCGCTGAAAGCTTGGCTCCGGGCAATGCGCGCGTCGCTCGCGCAGCAGGCGCCTACGCCTCCTCCTGGGGGCGGTTCGACGCCGCTATCGAGAGCTTGCGCCACTCACAGGCATTGGATCCCCTGAACCATAATACGCAATACGGTCTTGCCCAGGCTTATTTCGCCGCACACCGCTATGACGATGCGATCACGAGCGTCAAGACCTACCTCGCCAAGGCGGCGGACGACAGGGATGCGATCGGTACACTCGGGCTGGCTTATGTCGCCAAAGGCGACCTCGAGGGCGGGCGCACGGCGTGCGAATCGATGCCGGATCAGTGGTCGACTCAAATGTGTCTTGCCATTGCATACGACAAGCTCGGCCGCCGTGTCGATTCCGAGCGCATGATTGCCAAGATGAGGGCGGGATACGGTGATTCCGCCGCCTACCAGTACTCGGAGATCTACGCCCAGCGGGGCGACATTCGCCGCGCGCTGGAATCGCTGGATACGGCCATGCGTGTTCACGACCCCGGACTCGTGAGCCTGAAGACCGATCCGCTGCTCGATCCGCTGCGCAAGGAGCCGCACTTCCAAGCGATCTTGAAGCAGCTCGACTTTCCGGATTGAAGGCACTCTGGTTTGCGCCGTAACGTCACCCGGCACGCCATGCATGGTGCAGCGAGCACGTCCGTCTAAGCTTCCCCACCGGACAGCGCTACGACACGCCGACCGCGAATCCAGCCGCGATGGCGACCAGCACCAGCCCCGCAACCGCGGCGAAGCGATACGCACGCGCGCGCGCGAACGCGATCAGCATCCAGGCCACGCGCAAGGCGGGCAGCAGCACGAAGATCACGACCCCGGCGGTCACCAAGCCCGCGCCGAGTCGGGCGCCTGCCGCCGGCAGTCCCAGCATCGCGGCCAGACCGGCGCCGATGATGGCGCACGCGATCCAGGTGCCGCCGCTCAGGAGCCGAGCCAGCTGCTCCTCGAGGCGTCGATTTTTCACCCGCCTCCTCCGAGGGCTTTCACGCCCGCGGCGATCGCCAGCATCTCGACGGCGAGCAGCGCGAGCACGGCCACGAACACCGCGCGCAAGGCCTTGTTGGAGAAGCGTGTAAGGATGTGCGCGCCGAGGATGGCGCCGAGCACGGAGCCGAGCGCCACGGGCCCCGCCATTGCCGGTACGATATCTCCGCGCAGCAGGTAGGCGCCGCCGCTCGCGGCCGCGGTGACGCCGATCATGAAATTGGACGTAGCGGTCGACACCTTGATGGGCAGGCGCAGCGCCGTGTCCATCGCCGGAATCTTGAGCACGCCGCTGCCGATGCCGAGCATGGCGGAGATGACGCCGGCCGCATACATGAGGCCCATGCCGAGCGGCAGGCGCGTCACGCCGTAGGGCACTTCGACGCCGAGCGCCGGGTCGGGGTAGCTGCCATCGACGTCGAGGCGGCGATCCGGGCGCGGCGAGCCGCTCACCCGCCACCCCCGAGTCCCTTGACGCCGGCCGCGATCGACATCATCTCGACGGCCAGGAGCGCGAGCACGGCGACGAACACCCCGCGCAGGGCCTTGTTGGAGAAGCGCGTGAGGATGTGGGCGCCGAGAATGGCGCCGAGCACGGAGCCGAGCGCGACGGGACCGGCCATGGCCGGAATGACGTCTCCGCGCACCAGATACGCGCCGCCGCTCGCGGCCGCGGTGACGCCGATCATGAAATTCGACGTGGCGGTCGACACCTTGATGGGCAGGCGCAGCGCCGTGTCCATCGCGGGGATCTTGAGCACGCCGCTGCCAATGCCGAGCATGGCGGAGATGACGCCGGCCGCATACATGAGGCCCATGCCGAGCGGCAGCCGCGTCACGCCGTACGGCACCTCGACGCCGAGCGCGGGGTCCGGGTAGCTCCCGTCGACGTCGAGGCGGCGCGAGTCGTGATTCAGCGGCGGCACTCTCGGCGCCTCGTGCCTGCGCATCAGCATCTGCTGGGCGGAGAGCGCGAGAATCAGCGCGAATATCAGATACAGGATGCGGGCCGGCACCAGCCCGCCCAGGAACACGCCGGTGAGCGCTCCGACGGTGGTGGCGGTCTCGAGCACCACGGCCAGACGAATGTTGGTGAGGCGCGCGCGCAGCGCGGGCGCCGCGCCGGCGCAGGAGCAGGCGATCACCGAGACGATGCTGGCGCCGATCGCGACGCGAATGTCGACATGACCGAAGACCGTGAGCACCGGCACGATGAAGATGCCGCTCGCCATGCCGAGCATGCCGCCGAAGGCGCTGGTCCCGAGCGCGATGGCGAACAGCCACAAATCGAAACCCGGAGAATGGGGCGGCATATCCGCACTATAGCGCGCGGCGCGGAGTCGGGTCGGCGCAGCGCGGGGCGCTTCGGCGCGGTCTCAGCGCGGCGCGTCGGGGTCCTCGGGCGGCGCCTCGTCGACCTTGCCGTCGGTCACCAGGTACTGGCGCCGCTGCAGATACGCGTCGCGGATCACCGCGTAGGGATCGTAGGCATGCGCGAGCGTCTCGTCGAGCGACAAGAGTTGGGCGCGACGGTTGACCACATCGGGCAGATACAGGCCGTAGCGGATCCAGACGTTGCGGATGTAGTGACGCGGGTTCGTGTAGGTATCGGCCGCGCTGCCAACGGCGTCGCGCACGTCGGAGGGTCCGAGTATCGGCAGCTCGACGAACGGCCCGGGATGCACGCCCCATTTGCCCAGGGTCTGGCCGAAGTCCTCATTGTTGCGGCCGAGCCCAGCGGACGTCGCGGGATCCAGGATGCCGCCGAGCCCGACGGTGGTATTGAAGGCGAAGCGCAGGAAGTCGGTGCCCGCGGCCTCGAGCTTGCCCTGCAGGGCGTCGTTCACCATGACCGTCGGCACTTCCAGATTGGCGAAGAAGTTGTTGACGCCGGTGCGGACGGGCTGGGGCGTGACCTTGACGTAGGCGCGCGCCACGGGCTTCGCGATCGCCCGGTCGAGCGCGTCGTTGACCTTGTAGACGCCGCGATTCCAGCGCTCCCACGGATCCTGTGGATTGCGGGGAGTGCCCGGAGGCAGGGTGACGCAGCCTCCGAGGGCGCCGAGGAGAGATGCCGGTCCGATCCAGGCCGCGATTCGCATCGAGCCAAATTATCACGATGTACTTTGCAACGCAAAGTACAATCGCGGCTCGCCCCCGGCCGCCCGGGCCTCGAGCGCCTCGGCGAGCGAAAGATACGTTGGGAAATATGCAATTCTATCCGCTCGAGGCGCTCTCGTTGCTCGCCTTGGCAGTGGGGTCGCGGAGATAGGCGGCCGCCGCGAGAATGGAGGACATCTGGAGCGACGTGCTCCGCTCGAGCGCAATTGGCACGAGCGGGCCGGCACGAAATTGCACGGCGAGACGCCGTGAGAGCACGTTGCCGGCGTCGGCCGCGACCGCGGAAGCATTCTCGATGCGCGCCAGCCGAACCAGCATTGCCGGCGTGCGCAGGGCGGCCGTGCCCGGCTCGTATTCCACCAGGTCGCGGTACGAGACCTTGGCGCGGACATGCTGCGCGGCCTTCAGCTTCTCGAGCTCCGCCGGCTGTGCCCGCGCCTCGGTGAGCGCCGCCTCCAGCGCCGCGAGCAACGCGTCGGCCTCGAAGCCGGAGGAGCGGCCGCGCAGGGCGGGAAGCGCGCCCTCGAGCAGGTGCGCGTCCTCCCTGCTCTGCGCAATCTCCTGATCGAGCACGTCGGCGAGCGTGTAGGGGGATGGACGCGGATCGCGCAGGCGCGCATCGTCCCAGAGGGGCACCTCGCAGGTCATGCTGAACGTGCCGTAACGGCGCGCCGCATATCCGGCGCTCGAGTCGCCGGCATTCCAGACGTCCTTGGGATCCTCTCCGGACCGGACCGCTTGCTCGATCATGGGCGAGATCGCCGGAAAGGACGTGACGCCCTGGCGATAGGGCGCCATCTCCGCGAAGGGCTCGCCGATCGGGTTGAGGTCGATGCCGAATGCCGCGGGTTGCGCGGCGAGCAGGTCCGCGAGGCGGCGGTCGTCCCGGCTGATGACATAGAAGCTGCCGCCGCTGTCTGCGCCGTGCAGCGAGCACTGCAGCGTCGGACGCGAGATCTCGAGCGCGCGCTGCCAGCACCGGTTCTCCGGGCTCGGCGTGTCGAACCGATAGCCATCGAGATCGAGCGGAAAACAGTATTCGGCCTGTGCATCGAACGAGGGCCGGTAGAAGTCTCGAAGGTAGCTCTCGAGGGTCAGGGGACGGCGAAACCACCCTTGATTCAGCGCGATTCCGTCGATGTCCATGGCCGGGATGAAATTCCAACGGTAGCCCGACGCGTCTCGCAGCCGCCGGTCCACGGCCAATCGCGCGAGCATCCTCGTCACGGTCAAGCATCCTATGGGCTCGTTCGGATGCGGTGCGCCGACGATCAGCGCCGAGCGCGGGCCGGCGCCGATGCTGATGAGGTCGATCTCGCGGCCGCCGCGGCTCCGGCCGAGGCGCTCGATCCGTGCCAGCTTGCCGAGTCCGCAGCGCTCGACCAACGGCGCCGCGGCGAGCTCGTCGGCCGTGGGTATCTCCCTGATCGCAGAGGCGGCGGCGCGGGAGGGGGCGACGCATGCGGCGAGCGCGCCCGCGCCCATCTGCACGAAGGCGCGGCGAGAGAGACCCCGCCGCCCCGGGACGCAAATGGCGGACCCTTCGGGGTTTCGCAACGTGGCGACGACGCTGGCCATTGCTCCTCGCAAGGCGACGCGTCGAAGGGTCCTAGAAGGCGCTCTTGACGACGCCGCCATCCACGCGCAGCGCTGCGCCGGTGGTGGCGGAGGCGAGCGGGCTCGCGACGTAGGCGACGAGCGATGCAACCTCCTCGGGCGTCGCGAAGCGCTTGATGAGCGAGGTCGGCCGTGCCTTGGCGAAGAAGTCCTTCTCGAAGGCATCGAACGTGACGCCCTGGCTCCTTGCGAGCGCGGTCACGAACTCGTCCACGCCGCGCGACTTGGTGGGGCCGGCGAGGACGCTGTTGACGGTGATGCCGCTGCCGGCGACCGACTCGGCGAGCCCACGGGCGAGGGCGATCTGCGCGGATTTGGTCACGCCGTAGTGGATCATCTCCACCGGGATCTGCAGGCCGCTCTCGCTCGAGATGAAGATGATGCGCCCCCAGTCGGCCGCCCGCATCGCGGGCAGGTACGCACGCGAGAGCCGCACGCCGCTCAACACGTTGACGTTGAACAGCCGCAGCCAGTCATCGTCCGAGATATCGGCGAAATCGGCCGCCTCGTAAATGCCGAGATTGTTGACCAGGATCTCGACCTTGGGGAATCGCTCGACCAGCCGCGCCGCGACCGCGGCGTCGGCCAAGTCCCCGGCGAAGGCGTGCGCTTTGCGGGGCGCACCAGCGGAGATCTCGGCGGCGGCGCGCTCGACGTCCGCCGATGCGCGACCGGTCACGATGACCTCGGCGCCTTCCTTTGCGAGCGCGCCTGCGATCGAGCGTCCGATGCCCGCGGTGCTGCCCGTGATCAGGGCCAGCCGGCCGTTCAGTTGCAAGTCCATCACATGTCTCCATCGCGTCGGGGTTGCGGCAATCCGACCGCCGGGGCATTGTAAGCCGATGCGCTCGTCCAAGCTCGCTGCAGTTTGCCTGATGCTGGGGATCGCCGGGGGCCGTGCGGAGTCGCCGCCGGCCGCGGCGGATCCTTTCGCCGTGACCGACCGGATCTTCCAGAGCTTCGCGCTCGATGCGCACGTGCCGGGCCTTGCTTATGGGGTGGTGGAGAACGGCCGCCTGGTCCATGTCGGGGTCGTCGGCATCCAGGACCTCGAGTCGCGCCGGCCGGTGACCGCCGACACGCTGTTCCGTATCGCCTCGATGACCAAGGCGTTCACCGCGCTCACGGTCCTCAGGCTGCGCGATGAGGGCCGCCTGCGGCTCGACGCGCTCGCCGAGGAGTATGTTCCCGAGCTGCGCGGGTGGAAATATCCGACCGCGGACTCGCCGCGGATCCGGGTGCGCGACCTTCTGAACCACGCCGCCGGCTTCGTGACCGACGATCCCTGGGGCGACCGCCAAACGCCGCTGCCCGAGGAGGATTTCACGCGGTTGCTGCGCGCCGGCGTGCCGTTCACGCGCGATCCGGAGATGGGCTACGAGTACTCCAACCTGGGTTTTGCGCTGCTCGGGCGCATCGTCACCAACGTCTCGGGTCGGTACTACGCCGACACCATCACGCACTCGCTGCTCGAGCCCCTGGCGATGAGATCGTCCGGTTTCGTCGCGGAGGCGGCACCGCGCGAGCGGCGCGCGCTCGGATACCGCTGGGAGGACGATGCATGGAAACTGGAGCCGACCCTCGGGCCCGGCGCCTTCGGCGCCATGGGCGGGATCCAAACCAGCGTCAACGACTACGCCCGATGGGTCGAGTTCCTGCTGTCGGGGTGGCCGCCGCGCGATGACGCCGACCCGGGCCCGGTGAAGCGCGCGACCGTGCGCGAGCTCGCGCTGGGCTCGAACTTTCCACGGGTGCGGGCGCGCCCCGGCCGCAACACGGCGGGCGCATGCTCCGAGGCGACGACCTACGGCATGGGCATGGTGGTCGCCGCGGACTGCGAGCTGGGTTTCACGCTGAGCCACGGCGGCGGATATCCGGGCTTCGGCTCGCACGTGCTGCTGCTGCCGAATCGCGGCGCCGCGGTGTTCGCATTCGCCAATCGCACCTATGCCGGCCCATCGTCCGCCGTGTGGGATGCGGCCGTCGCGCTGCTGCGGGCCGGCGTGCTGCCGGAGGAGCGGCCGATCCCGGTGAGCCCCGAGCTGGCGCTGGCATACCGCACGATCGCCGCCATCTACTCCGCGGGAGATATTGCCGCCGCCGGCGACTCCCTGGCCATGAACTTCCTGATGGATCAGAGCGCCGAGGGGTGGAAGCGCGAGCTGGCGCGCCTCAAGTCGAGCGTCGGGGATTGCGATACGTCCGCGCCGGTGCAGCCGGGCGGTGCATTGACCGGTGAGTTCGGCTGGCGCTGTGCGCACGGCCGCGTGCTCGGAAGCTTCGAGCTGGCGCCCACGCGGCCGCCGGGCATTCAGAAGCTGTCGCTCGATTCCGTAACCCCCTGAGGACGGGCGAGCGGTGCAGAGCATTCCGGGAACGCCGCCGCCGAGTTTCGATTTCCCGAATCCGCACCTCATCGAGCTCTCCGTCCTTCCCGAGGACATCGACGAGTATCAGCACGTCAACAACTCCGTGTACTTGCGTTGGCTGGATCGGGTCGCGTGGTCGCATTCGGCCGCGCTCGGGCTGCCCATGGAAGAGTGCATCGGCATGCGCCGCGGCATGGCCGCGATCCGCACCGAAATCGACTATCTGCTGGCGGCGCTCGGCGGGGACCGGGTTTGGGTCGCGACCTGGATCACCCGGACCGATCACCGGCTGCGGGTGGAGCGGCGCTTCCAGGTCGGGCGCGCGGCGGACCCGGCCACTCTGGCGCGGGCGCGTACCGAATACGTGTGCATCAACTTGGACAACGGCCGCGCGGCGAGAATGCCGGAGCCGTTTGCCCGGCTGTACACGACCACCGCCGCCCTGTGATGCGCCCGCGGCGGCGCGAGCGACCGCCGCCGCGGCGCCCTCTGCGCGCCGCTCTCAATCCGGCGGCTTACGCCACACGCACGACAGCTCGATGCCGTTGCCGATCGGCAGCAGCGCGCTCTGGAGGTCGGATTTGGAGCGCACCGCCGCGCGATAGGCTTCGGCTTCCGGACGAACGTATCGCGGCTCGAGCATGTTGTCGGCCGCGATGATCGCGTTGTCGCCGAGCTTGGGGTAGAAGACCTCGAAGCACGGAACGTACAGGTCCTTCCAGAGATCCACCAGCACGAAGTCGATCGGCGGCTCGATGCCGCGCAACAACTGCACGGCGTCGCCCAGGTACCACTCGACCGAGCCGCCGAGGCCCGCGGCCTCGATCTCGCCGCGGGCATGGCGCTGCTTGGAGGAGTCGATCTCGAAGCTCATGAGCCGGCCGCCGGTGCGTCGCGCCGCATCGGCAAGAAAGAGGGTGGAATACCCGTAGGATGATCCGAGCTCGACCAGCCGCTTCGCACCGCGCGCGACGATCAGCGCATGGAGGAAGCGCGCGACCTCCTCGCCCACGTGCAGAAGGAATTCGTCGCGGCGCGCACCGAATTCCGCCGGTTGCAGAGTGCGCATGATCTCGCGGTCCCGCTCCGCGCGCTGCTCGTAGCGCGTCAGTGCCTCATCGAATGGAGTATTCATGATCGCTCCCGGATCGTGTCCCACCCCCATTATGACCGACCGCCTTCTTCCAGGCGCGGCAGGCCAAACCCAGGGCGGCTTGACACTTCTTGTCGCGCCGCACGACGGACCGTGCGGTCTCGGGAGGAGCGCGCAAGTCGTTTCAATTGCAGCGATTTTTACGGCGCCAGCGCCATCGGCCGGCGTTCGCGGTCAGATGTGTCCGACACGAGTATTCCGGTCCCGCGTACAGCCTGACCCCTCGGCGGCGCGCAAGATCGTCGCTTCAATCACGACAACACGCACCGCGCGACTGCGGAGCCGCATGCCCGATCCAATCGATCCCGATCACCGGCTTACCCTGCAGTCACCCGGCGCGCGCGCGCGCGCGTGGCTCGGGCGGCACCCGATTCTTGCGATATCGATCGCCGTCGCGCTGGTCGGCAGCATCGTCTGGATGATCGCGGCGTCGAGGCCGAAAAAAAAGGCAGGCCCTCCTCCGCCGACCCCGGTCGCGGCCGCGCCGGTGGCCGTGGGCGACATCGGCGTCTATTACGACGCGCTCGGCACGGTGACGCCGGTCTATACCGTGACGGTCGCGAGCCGGGTGGCCGGCGAGCTGACCCAGGTGCTCTACAAGGAAGGGCAAATCGTCAAGAAGGACCAGCTCCTGGCGGTGATCGATCCGCGCCCCTATCAGGCGGCGCTGCTGCAGGCGCAGGGGCAGCTCGCGCGCGACGAGGCGTCCCTCAGGAACGCCCGCATCGACGTCAATCGGTATCAGAACGCGTTCAAGGAGCACGCCATCCCCCAGCAGCAGCTCGCGACCCAGCTGGCCACCGTCGATCAGGACGAGGGGACAGTCAAGGTCGATCGAGGCAATCTCGCCGCGGCGCAGGTGAACGTCGACTACACCCGCATCGTCTCCCCCATCGACGGCCGGGTCGGCTTACGCAGCGTCGACCCCGGCAACATCGTCCCGGCGAACGGCACCACCGGAATCGCGGTGATCACGCAGCTCCAGCCCATCACCGTCATCTTCACCATCGCCGAGGACAGCCTCGGGGACGTCACCCAGCAGATGGCGGCCGGCCATCCGCTGGCCGTCAAGGCATTGGACCGCTCCAAGCAGCACGAGATCGCCGAGGGCGAGTTGCTCACGGTCGACAATCAGATCAACACGGCCACGGGCACAGTGCGGGCGCGCGCGTCGTTCCCGAACACCCACCATGAGCTGTTTCCCAATCAGTTCGTGAATGCGCGGCTTCTGGTCAAGACCTTGTCCCGCGTCGACCTCGTACCGGACGCCGCGGTCCAGCGCTCGAGCGACGCCGCTTTCGTTTACGTGATCCAGAAGGACTCCACGGTGAAGTCGATGAACGTCCAGATTCTCGCCAGCGAGGGCGGCAAGTCGGCCGTCACCGGCGTCAACCCGGACGACGAGGTCGTGATCGACGGGTTCGACAAGCTGCAGAACGGCTCCAGGGTGCAGGTGAAGGCGCCACCCGGAAAGGCGGGCGCCGCGGCGCCGGGGAAGGCCGGCGCCGCGGCACGGCCGGCCGGCTCGAGACCCGCGGGCAATGGGCCGACATGAACCCGTCGCGGCCGTTCATCCTCCGGCCGATCGCGACGTCGCTCCTGATGGCGGCCATCCTCCTGGTCGGCATCATCGGCTTCAAGTTGCTGCCCATCGCAGCGCTGCCCGAGGTCGACTATCCCACGATGCAGGTCATGACCTTCTATCCGGGGGCGAGCCCGGACGTCGTGGCCTCGGCGATCACCGCGCCGCTCGAGCGTCAGCTCGGCGAGGTGCCGGGCCTCAGTCAGATGCTCTCGACCAGCTCGTTCGGCGCATCGGTGATCACGCTGCAGTTCAATCTGAGCCTCAGCATCGACGTGGCCGAGCAGGACGTCCAGGAGGCGATCAACGCCGCGCAGAATTACCTCCCGGCGGGACTGCCCATGCCGCCGGTATACAGCAAGGTGAACCCCGCGGACGCTCCGGTCCTCACGCTTGCGTTGACTTCGGACACCATGCCGCTCTCCCAGGTGGAGGATTACGCGGACACGCGTCTCGCCCAGAAGATCTCGCAGCTGACGGGCGTCGGCGCGGTCACCATCAGCGGCGGCCAGAAGCCGGCGGTGCGCGTGCAGGTGAATCCCACCCAGCTCGCCTCCTACGGGCTCAATCTCGAGGACGTGCGCACCGCGCTCGCGGCGGCGAGCCAGGACTCCGCCAAGGGCAGTTTCGACGGACCCTCGCAGAGCTATCAGATCGGGGCAAACGATCAGATCACGACCAGCGCGGACTATCGGCAGCTCGTCCTCACCTATCGCAACGGCGCGCCCGTGATGCTGACCGACGTCGCGCGCGTGGTGGACGGCACCGAGAACGGCGAGCTGTCGGCCTGGATGAGCAAGATACCGGCGGTGATCGTCAACATCCAGCGCCAGCCGGGCGCCAACATCATCGATGTGGTGGACCGCATCCAGGCCCTGCTGCCGAAGCTGCGCGCCACCATTCCTCCGGTGATCAAAGTCGCGGTGCTGACCGATCGCACCACCACGGTGCGCGCGTCGGTCTCGGACGTCGAGTTCGAGCTGCTCCTCTGCATCGCCCTCGTGGTCGCGGTGATCTTCGTGTTCCTGCGCACCGCCGCCGCCACGCTCATCCCGGGCATCGCGGTGCCGCTCGCCCTGGTGGGCACATTCGCGGCGATGTACGCCCTCGGCTTCAGCCTCAACAACCTGACGCTCATGGCATTGACCATCTCCACCGGCTTCGTGGTGGACGATGCCATCGTGATGCTCGAGAACATCACCCGCTACGTGGAGCAGGGCGACAAGCCCCTGGACGCAGCGCTCAAGGGCGCCGAGCAGATCGGCTTCACCATCATGTCGCTGACCATCTCGCTCATCGCGGTGCTGATCCCGCTGCTATTCATGGGGGATATCACCGGCCGGCTGTTCCGCGAATTCGCCATCACCCTGAGCGCGACCATCCTGATCTCCGCGTTCGTCTCGCTCACCCTGACGCCGATGCTGAGCGCCCGGCTGCTCAAGCACCGCGATGAATCGCAGCAAGGCCGCTTCTACCGATGGTCGGAGGGCCTGTTCAAGCGGGTCATCGACTTCTACCGCCGCACCCTGGATTGGGTGCTCGAGCGCCGCAGGCTGACCCTATTGGTCGCGGTGGGCACGCTCGTCCTTACGGTGCTCTTGTTCATGGTGATTCCCAAGGGATTCTTCCCCGCGCAGGACACGGGCGAGATCCAGGGCGTGTCCGAATCGGCCCAGAGCGTGTCGTTCGAGCGCATGGCGCAGCTGCAGCAGCAGCTCGCCGCCAAGATCCTGGCGAATCCGGCCGTCGAGAGCCTGTCCTCGTTCATCGGGGTCGACGGGACCAACACCACGCTCAACAGCGGCCGCATCCAGATCAACTTGAAGCCGCTCGCGCATCGCAAGGGCGCGCCCGCGGTGATCCAGGAGCTGCGCGATGCGCTCGCGGGCGTGCAGGGGATCACCCTCTATCTGCAGCCGGTCGAGGACATCTCGGTCGCCGACATCGTCAGCCGCACGCAGTACCAGTACAGCATGCAGGACCCGAGCGCGGAGGAGCTGTCGAGCTACGCCGCGAAATTCGTTGCGCGCTTGAAGGAGCTGCCGGAGCTCGAGGACGTCGCGAGCGATCTGCAGAACGACGGCCGCCAGGCCGTGCTCGCGTTCGACCGGCCGACCGCCGCGCGCCTCGGCCTGACCACGCAGAACCTCGATGACGCACTTTACGATGGATTCGGGCAGCGCCAGGTGTCGACGCTCTTCACGCAGCTCAACCAGTACCACGTCATCATGGAGGTTGACCCCGATTTTCGCTCGAGCCCGGATCACCTCGGCGATCTGTATCTGCACGCGAACGGCGGCCCGGCGATTCCCCTGAGCGCCATCGCGCAAATCCGCGAGACCAGCGCGCCCACCCTCATCAGCCACATGGGCCAGTTCCCCGCCACGACCATCTCGTTCAATCTCGCCCCGGACGCCTCGCTCGGCGCCGCGGTGCAGGCCATCCGCAAGGTCGAGGCGGAGCTCCCCGCGCCGCCCGCGATGCAGAGGACCTTCCAGGGCACGGCGCTCGCCTTCATGAACTCGCTGTCCAACGAGTGGATCCTGGTGCTGAGCGCGATGCTGACGGTGTACATCGTGCTCGGCGTGCTGTACGAGAGCTACATCCATCCACTGACCATTCTCTCGACGCTGCCGTCGGCCGGGGTCGGCGCGCTGGTGGCGCTGCTCCTGTTCCACAACGAGCTCACGGTCGTGGCCATCATCGGGATCGTGCTTCTGATCGGCATCGTGCAGAAGAACGCCATCATGATGATCGATTTCGCGCTGGAGGCGCAGCGCAAGGAGCACAAGAACGCGTTCGATGCGATCCATGAGGCATGCCTGCTGCGATTCCGGCCGATTCTCATGACCACGATGGCGGCCATGCTGGGCGCGGTGCCGCTCGCATTCGGCCATGGCGTCGGATCGGAGCTGCGCCGTCCATTGGGCATCGCCATCATCGGCGGACTGATCGTGAGCCAGATGCTCACCTTGTATACGACGCCGGTGATCTACCTGTTCTTCGACGGACTGGCGCAACGGGTGGCGCGGTGGCGCGGCGGCGGGTCGCCGGAAACAGGCCCGCGGCGCGATGGACCCGGCGCCAGGCCGGGCGGAAGTGGCCGACCCGAGGAACCGCATCTGCTCACGCCGCCATCCCCCTTGCTGCCGGCTCCCGACCGGTCATGAACCTCTCGGCGCCCTTCATCAAGCGTCCGATCGGCACGACCCTGCTGACGGCCGCGGTGGCCCTCGCCGGCATGGCCGCCTTCAATCTCTTGCCGGTGTCGCCGCTGCCCCAGGTGGACTTCCCCACCGTATCGGTACAGGGCTCGCTTCCCGGCGCGAGCCCGGAGATCATGGCCTCGTCGGTGGCGACCCCGCTCGAACGCGAGTTCGGGCGAATCGCCGGCGTCACCGAGATGACCGCCCAGAGCTCGTTGGGCCAGACCAGCGTGACCCTGCAGTTCGACCTCAGCCGCAACATCGACGCGGCCGCGCGCGACGTGGAATCGGCCATCAACGCGGCGCGCAGCTACCTGCCGGCGAACCTGCCGAACAATCCGACCTACCGCAAGGTGAACCCTGCGGACGCGCCCATCATGATCATCGCCCTGACCTCGGACAAGCTCGCGCCGGCGCAGCTCTACGATGCGGCATCGACCGTGCTGCAGCAGCGGCTGTCGCAGGTTGGGGGTGTCGGCCAGGTCGTCGTGGGAGGGAGCTCGGCGCCGGCAGTCCGCATCAATGTGAATCCCACGCAGCTCAACGGCTACGGGCTGCAGCTCGAGGACGTGCGCACGGCGGTATCGGCCGCCACCGCCAATTCGGCGAAGGGCAGCTTCACCAACGCGAGCGAGAGCTGGCAGATCGCGGCGAACGACCAATTGACGAAGGCCGCGGACTACCGCCCGCTGATCGTGAGCTACCGGAACGGCGCGCCGGTTAAGCTCACCGACGTCGCGGGCGTGCAGGATTCGGTGCAGACGGTGCGCTCCATGGGCCTTGCGAACGGCAAGCGCGCGGCGTTGCTGATCATCTTCCGCCAGCCCGGCGCGAACATCATCAAGACGGTCGACGCGATCCGGGCGACCCTGCCGCAGCTGCACGCCAGCATCAATCCTTCCATCGAGCTCACCGTGGCGCTCGACCAGACCGTGACGATCCGCGCCTCGGTCAAGGACATCGAGCGCACGCTGCTCATCTCCATCGCGCTCGTGGTCATGGTCGTGTTCCTGTTCCTGCGCGATTGGCGCTCCACGCTGATCCCGCTGGTGGCCGTGCCGGTGTCGATCATCGGAACCCTCGCGGCGATGTACCTGTTCGGCTACAGCGTCGACAACCTTTCGCTGATGGCCCTGACCATCTCCACGGGCTTCGTCGTCGATGACGCCATCGTGGTGCTGGAGAACATCACGCGCTACAAGGAAAAGGGCCAGACCGCGCTCGAGGCCGCGACGCATGGCGCGGCGGAGATCGGCTCGACGGTGGTATCGATGAGCCTGTCGCTGGTCGCGGTGTTCATCCCCATCCTGTTGATGGGCGGCATCATCGGGCGGCTGTTCCGCGAGTTCGCGGTGGTCCTGTCGGTCACCATCCTGGTGTCGCTCGCGGTCTCGCTCACCACCACGCCGATGATGAGCTCGCTGCTGCTCGCCAGGGAGGCGAAGCACGGCCGGTGGTATCGCGCGAGCGAGCGCGTGTTCGAGCGCATATTGAAGGGCTACGAGCGCAGCCTGGGATGGCTGCTCGAGCGCTCGCTCGCCGTGCTCCTCGTGGCGATCGGCACCGTCGGCTTGAGCGTTTACCTGTACATCGAGGTGCCGAAGGGCTTCTTCCCGCAGCAGGACACGGGGCGCCTCAACGGCAACGTCATCGCCGATCAGGCGATCTCGTTCCAGGCCATGCAGGTCAAGATGCAGAGCCTCGTCGCGATCGTCAAGAAGGACCCCGGCGTCGACAACGTGCTGGCGTTCACCGGCGGAGGCGGGGGAACGACGACCAACTCCGGACGGGTCTTCATCTCGTTGAAGCCGCTCGCGGAGCGCAAGGCGACGGCGGACCAGATCGTCAATCGGCTGCGCCCCAAGCTCGCAGCCGTTCCCGGCGCGACCTTGATCCTGCAGGCGGTCCAGGACGTGCGCATCGGCGGCCGCCAGAGCGCGGCCCAGTATCAGTACACCATTCAAACCGACGACCTCCAGCTCCTGAACCATTGGGGGCCCGTGCTGCTGCAGAAGCTCAAGACCCTGCATCAGCTCACCGACGTGAACAGCGACGCGCAGAACAAGGGGCTCTCGGTCACGCTCGACATCGACCGGCAGACCGCGGCGCGTCTCGGCATCACCACGCAGGCGATCGACAGCGTGCTGTACGACGCCTTCGGCGAGCGGGAGATCGCGACCACGTACACGCCGCTGAACCAGTACTTCGTGGTCATGGTGGTGGATCCGACGTTCTGGCAGAGCCCGGCGGCGCTCGACAACGTCTACGTCGCCGCGAGCGGCGGAGGCATGGTGCCGCTGTCGGCGTTCGCGCACTTCGCGCCGGCCACCGCGCCGATCGTCGTCAATCACTCGAACGTGTTCCCGTCGGTGACGTATTCCTTCAATCTCGCCGCGGGCGTCGCCCTCGGCGACGCCGTGACGGCCATCAACGACGCGGAGCGCGTCGCCGGCATGCCGACCACCATCACGGGCGCCTTCAGCGGCACCGCCCAGGCGTTCAGCGCGTCGCTCGCCAACGAGCCGCTGCTGATCGCCGCCGCCATCGCCGCCGTCTACGTCGTGCTCGGCATTCTGTACGAGAGCTACATCCACCCGGTGACCATCCTATCGACGCTGCCCTCGGCCGGCGTCGGTGCGCTCCTCGCGCTCCTGATCACTCGCACGGATCTGTCGATCATCGCCTTGATCGGCATCATCCTCTTGATCGGGATCGTCAAGAAGAATGCGATCATGATGATCGACTTCGCTCTCGAGGTGGAGCGCCGCGAGCACAAGAGCCCCAAGGAGGCCGTGTTCCAGGCGTGCCTGCTGCGCTTCAGGCCCATCATGATGACCACCATGGCCGCGCTCCTGGGCGGGGTGCCGCTGGCGGTCGGCACGGGCATGGGCTCGGAGCTGCGCCGGCCCTTGGGAATCGCCATCGTCGGGGGCCTCATCGTGAGCCAGGCGCTCACGCTGTACACGACCCCGGTGGTCTATATTTATATGGATCGCCTCAACACCTGGATCTCGAAATTCGGGCTGCGGCCGGCCGACGACTCGCCGGCGGGGAAGCCGCGGCCGTCCGATGCGGCGCCGGTGGCCACATGAGCCCCGCGGTGCGGCGCGGGCTTGCGGTTCTCGGCGCGGCCGCGCTCGGCGCCTGCAATCTCGCTCCGCCGTATGACAAGCCGCCGCGGGTCGACACCGGTGCCTCCTTCAAGGAAGCGGTGCATGGCGGCGATGCCGGCAGCGAGGGCTGGAAGGTCGCCGAGCCGCGCGACGCGGCGCTCAAGGGCGCATGGTGGGAGATGTACGGCGATCGCATGCTGAACGGCCTCGAGGAGCGCGTCGCGATCTCGAACGAGAACGTGATCGCCGCCGAGGCGAACTACCGCGCCGCGCGTGCGCTGACCGAAGAGGCGCGGGCGAACTATTTCCCGACGCTCAGCGTCGATCCTTCCGTGACTCGAAGCAAGTCGAGCGCATCCGTGCTGTCCGTCGGCGGAGTCGGCACGGTAGCGAACGGCGCAGGCGGCACGGGCACCACCGGCACACCCGCCACGGGAACCACAGGCACGGGGACGACCGGCACCGGATCCGGCGGTACGGGCGCGACGGGTACCGGCGCCGGCGGCACGGCGGGCAGCTCGGGCGCCGCGACCGGCAGCTCGACCACCCCGCGCACCATCTACGCGCTGCCGCTGGAGGCGTCGTATCAGATCGATCTGTGGGGCGCCATCCGCAACGGCGTGGCGCAAAATCGGTTCGCGGAGCAGGCGACCGCGGCCCAGCTCGCGAACGTCCTGTTGAGCACGCAGAGCACGCTCGCGCAGGATTACTTCCAGCTGCGCATGGCCGACGAGGAGCGGCGCATCCTCGACAGCACGCTGACCGACTTCGAGACCAACCTGCATCTGGTGCAGACGCTGTTCGACAACGGCCTCGCGTCGGAGGAGGACCTGGCGCAGGCTCAAACGCAGCTCAAGTCGGCGCAGGCTCAGGCCACCGATCTCGGCGTCACGCGCGCGAGCTTCGAGCATGCCATCGCGGTGCTCATCGGCGTTCCACCGTCGGGCTTCTCGATCCCCTACGTGCGCTTCAAGCAGCCGCTGCCCGCGGTTCCCGTGGACGGCTTGCCGGCGGACCTGCTCGAGCGGCGTCCGGACGTCGCTGCGGCCGAGCGCCAGGTGGCGTCGACCAACGCGGGCATCGGGGTCGCGCGCGCGGCGTATTTTCCGACTTTGAGCCTGACCGGGTCGATCGGGTACGAATCGACCGCCTTGAGCCAGCTCATCGAGGCACCGAATCGCTTCTGGTCCTTCGGACCGCAATTGGCGCAGGTCCTGTTCGACGGCGGCGCACGACGGGCGGCGAGCGCCCACGCGCGCGCCTTGAACGATCAGGCCGCGGCGACCTATCGGCAAGCGGTCCTGGGCGCGCTGCAATCCGTGGAGGACAACCTTGCCTCGCTGCGCATCCTGGCGGAGGAGGCGCGGCAGCAGCACGAGGCCGCGGCAGCCGCGGAGCATGCGGTGGCGCTGTCCGTGGTGCGCTATCGCAACGGCGTCGACAGCTACGTGAACGTCATCACCGCTCAGAATGCGTTCCTCAATGCACGTGAAGCGGAGGCTCAGGTCGAGCTCAAGCAGCTCATCGCCAGCGTCAACCTGATCAACAACATGGGGGGCGGATGGTCGACGAGTCAAATGCGCGACGACGCGCGCCTCGCCGAGAATCCACACGGGCTCAAAGGCGAGCCCAAGATTCCGCAGGGGCTCGCGGGCTCGGGCGCGAATCCGCCGGTGCTGACGCCGGAGCAGATCCTGCCGGACAGATTGCTCAAGGAGGACGAGGAGCTGATGAGCCCGGAGGGTCCTCCCGATTCGGTGCCTTTCCGGGATCCGCAGAAGCCGTAGGGCGGCACGCTCGTCGCGGGCGTGCCGTCCTTTCGTTCAGGGCTTCACGCGAGCGTTGTGCTTCTTTTTGTAGATGCGATTGCTCTGGCGATTCTCGGTGCGCTGGATGCGCCCCTGCTCGCGGGCGCGGGTTGACCTAGCGTTGGCGCGGGCGCCGCGCTCGGCCGGCGGCGAAGCTGACGAGGCCGATCACGAACCAGATGCCCGCGACGTACTTCGCTTCTTTCGGGGTGCTCCAGAGCACGTAGAGCAGCGTCGCGAGACCGAGGATAGGGGAAAGCACATGGGCGAACCACTTCGCGCGGCCCCGCCGCGTGAAGTGGCGCATGACCGCGACGTGCAGCAGCGAATATGCGGCGAGCGATCCGAACGTGACGATCGAGGTGATCAGGTCGGACTTGCTGATGGCCACGACGCCGATCACGGTGGAGAGGATCGCGACCAGAACGATCGCCCGCATCGGCACCTTGCGCCGCGGATCGACGGCCGACAGCAGCCGCGGAATCTGCCCGTCGCGCGCCATGCTGAAGATCAGGCGCGAGGTGGTGGCCTGCGAAACGATGGCGTTCGCCAGGATGGCGATGAGGGCGGAGACCAGCGTCATGACGGTCTTGAACACGGGGCCGACCGCGACGTTGGCGACGTTGAAGAACTCGATTACGGCGGTGTCGGCGTCGAAGTGCGCGCCGCGCGGCTCGAACAACGCGGCCAGATAAACTTGAAGCACGAACATGGCGGCGACCGCGACCAGCACGATCATGGTCGCCCGCGAGACCATCTCGCCGCCGCCTTCCGCTTCCTCGTTGAGCGTGGAGATGGCATCGAAGCCGATGTAGCTCAGCGCGGCGATCGGGATCGCGGAGAAGATCAGGGGCAGCGAGAAGACGCCGCGCCGATAGAGCGGATCGAGGCTCAGATGCACCTGGCCGCGATAGAGTGCGACCGCGACGCCGACCACGAACACGGCAAGCACGACGAGCTGGATGCAAAGGCAGATCAGATTGACGCGCGCCGTGAACACGATCCCGCGCGCATTGATGATGGTGGAGAGCACGACGAACACCGGCACCCACGCGAGCTCGGGAATCGCCGGAATCTGCAGGTGCATCGCGGCGGCGGCAAAAATGAACAACAGTCCGGGCAGCAGCAGATAGTCGAGCAGGATCGCCCAGCCGGAAAGGAATCCGACGAACTCGTTGGTGCCGAAGCGCACGTACGAGTACACCGACCCCGCGACCGGAAACTCCTTGGCCATCTCGCAGTAGCTCACCGCGCTGAAGTACATGGCGACCGCCGCGACGACGTAGACGGCGGCGACCATGCCGGCGGACAGGTTGTAGATGAATCCGAACACCTGCAGCGGCGCGAGCGGCACCATGTAGATGAGACCGTATACGACCACGTCGGAAAGGCTCATGGTCCGGCTGAGCTCTTGCTTGTAGCCCAGGGATTCGAGGCGCTGCGAGGCGGATTCGATCATGAGATTTCGCGCAAAAGCGTCGAGTGTGCTGATTCGCGCATGCTTTGGCGATAACTCGTTCTATTTCCGCGCCGCGGCCATGGTCCGGAGCGGCAACTTGCATGTTACGCTGAATTTGGCCTAGCTTACGTCACACCGATCGCCGTACCGAATCCCGATGGCGCGTCCGTGCAAGGGTCGGGCAACTGAAAT
>DATAUO010000285.1:0-14117 GCA_036268215.1 Steroidobacteraceae bacterium | reverse complement strand
CAGCCGCCGAGGACCAGCTTGTAGGCCGGATTGTCGGTCTCTTCCGTATAGGCGTAGTGCAGCTCGTTGAGATGCAGCAGGAAGTCGGTGCGGGTCTCGGCGGGCACCTGGATGCCGGCAAGCACGCGGCCGTAATCCGAGCCGTGATTTCGATAGTGAAACAGGCTGATGTTCCAGCCGGTGCCGATCGCCTGCAGGAACTTGAGCAGCGCGCCGGGCCGCTCCGGAAACTCGAATCGATAGAGCCGCTCGTCCTGGAGGCCCCGGCCCTGCCCGCCCACCATGTAGCGCACGTGCAGCTTGGCGACCTCGTTGCCGGTCATGTCGCGCACGGCGAAGCCCGCCTCCACCAACAGGCGCAGCAGCTCCTCGCGCTCGCGGCTCCCTTGACTCAGCGCCAGCCCGACGAAGATCTGCGCGGCGCGCAGGTCGCCGTACCGGTAGTTGAATTCGGTGACGTTGTGGCGGCCCAGGATCTCGCAGAACTTCAGGAACGAGCCGGGCGCCTCGGGAATCTGCACGGCAAACAGGGCTTCGCGCTGCGCGCCGAAATCCGCGCGCTCGGCTACGTAGCGCAACCGGTCGAAATTCATGTTGGCGCCGCCGTTGATCGCAACCAGCGTGCGCGCGGTCCAATTCTCGCGCGCGACGTACTTCTTGATCCCGGCGACCGCCAGCGCTCCCGCGGGCTCCGCGATCGAGCGCGTGTCCTCGAAGATGTCCTGGATGGCGGCGCAGATCTCGTCCGTGCTCACCAGGAGCACCTCGTCGACCAGCTCGCGCGCCAGCCGGAACGTCTCCTCGCCCACGCGCCGCACCGCGACGCCGTCCGCGAAGATGCCGACGCGATCCAACGTGACGCGCCGCCCCGCCTTGAGCGACTCATGCATGCCGGCCGCGTCCTCAGGCTCCACGCCGATGATCTTGATGCGCGGATAAAGCGCTTTGACGTAGGAGGCGATGCCGCCGATCAGGCCCCCGCCGCCCACCGGAACGAAGATGGCGGAAATCTCGTCGCCGTGGCATTGGCGCAGAATCTCCATGGCGATGGTGCCCTGTCCGGCGATGACGTCCGGGTCGTCGAAAGGGTGCACGAACACGAGATTTCGCTGCCGGCCGACCTCCAGCGCGTGCTCGTAGGCATGGTCGTAGTCGTCGCCGTGCAGCACGATCTCGCCGCCGAGATCGGCGACCGCCTGGACCTTGATGTCGGGGGTGGTCCGAGGCATGACGATGACCGCGGGAATCCCCCGGGTCCGCGCTGCGAGCGCGACGCCTTGAGCGTGATTGCCCGCGGAAGCGCAGATCACGCCGCGCTGCGCGCTGATCGCGGAAAGTTGCGCGATCTTGTTGTAAGCGCCGCGAATCTTGAACGAAAACACCGGCTGAAGGTCTTCCCGCTTGAAGAGCACGCGATTGTCGAGCCTTCTCGACAAACGGGGCGCCGCTTCCAGCGCGGTCTCGACCGCCACGTCGTACACCTTGGCCTTGAGGATGCGATCTACATAGTTTTCGGGCATGGGCTGTCTTTTTTGGCGGGCGTCTACATTAGCTCAAGCGTCCGCGGAGCGGTATGTCCCGTAAATGTGAGAGATGCGCCACAGCCGGGAGGGCGGCGAGGCGATTTGGTGCGATCAATTGAGTAACATAGCCCTATGCGCACAGCGATATTCGTCCTGATCGGGGCGTTGACCGCCTCGCCGCCGGTTCTCGCCGCCTCCGGCAACGTCGTCGCGACGGCCAACGTCAAGGCGCGGCTGGTCAGCGAGGTGAGTGCCGTCGCTCCGGGCCAGCCATTCTGGGTGTCGCTCGAGCTCACCATTCGCGACGGCTGGCACACCTACTGGCGCAATCCCGGCGACTCGGGTCAAGCAACCAGTCTCGCGTGGCGATTGCCGCCCGGCTTCACGGCGGGCGACATCGTCTGGACCACGCCGCATCGATTCGAGATCCCGCCGCTGGTCAATTACGGCTACGCCAAACACGCGATGCATCTGGTCAAGATCACGCCGCCGGCCGACCTCAAGGTGGGCGCCCAGGCCGCGCTCGCCGCGAAGGCGAGCTGGCTGGTCTGCTCGGACGTTTGCATTCCGGAGGATGCCAACCTCGAGTTGAGGTTGCCGGTCCAGGCCCATGCCGCGACCGATGCGACCGATGCGCCGCTGTTCACCGCCGCGCGCGCGGAGGTTCCCACCGCCGCTCCAGCGCCGGTCTCGGCGCGCGTCGAGAGCGGCCGTTTGATCATCGAGATCGGCCGCGGATGGGGCGCGACGCTCGGACAGATCCGCTCGCTGGCGTTCTTTCCCTACGATGACGGCGGGATCGAATACGCCGCACCGCAGATCCTGAAGCGCGGCTCGGATCACCTCGAGCTGGACATGAAGCTCGGCGATCGCCCAGCCGCCGCCGGCAACGTCAACGGGGTGCTCATCGCAACCGAGCAAAGCGGCAACGAGAGCTCGGCCGTGCCGCTCGAGATCTCCGCACCGCTCGCGGGCGTGGGGGCAGCCGCTGCGGCGGGCGCGCCGGCGTCCGCGAACGCCGCCTCGGAACCCTCGGCGTCGGGGGCGCTGCCGGCCGCAGCGCCGCACTCGGTCGGCTATCTGCTGCTGCTCGCGATTCTGGGCGGCTTGATCCTGAATCTCATGCCCTGTGTGTTCCCCGTGCTGTCCATCAAGGCGCTCGGTCTGGTCGAGCAGGCCAAGAAGCACCCCGGCGAAGTGCGGACGAAGGGCATCGTGTTCGCCCTCGGAGTGATCGCTTCCATGCTGTCTCTCGCAGCCGCGCTTCTCGCGCTGCGTGCGGGCGGCGAGCAGATCGGTTGGGGATTCCAGCTGCAATCGCCGATCTTCGTCACCTTGCTCATGTACCTGCTGTTCGCGGTCGGCCTGAATCTCTCCGGAGTTTTCGAGTTTGGCGGCGGTTTCGCCGGCGTCGGCGACAGCCTCGCCCGCGGCGACGGCTACCGTGCGTCCTTTTTCGCCGGCGTGCTCACCACCCTGGTGGCGACGCCGTGCACCGCACCGTACATGACGGTCGCCGTGGGGGCCGCGCTGACCCAATCCGCGGTCACCGCGCTCGCGATCTTCGCCGCCCTCGGATTCGGGCTCGCGCTGCCCTACCTCGTGCTGTCGTTCGCCCCCGTCGCCCGCCGGGTGATGCCGAAGCCCGGCGCCTGGATGGACACCCTGAAGCAGGTGTTCGCTTTCCCGATCTATGCCTCCGCCGCATGGCTCTTGTGGGTGCTGGCCGCGCAGACCTCCGCCGCCGGTCTCGGCGCGGCCTTGGGAGGAGCCATCCTGATCGCGCTCTCCGCGTGGGCCTATCAGAAGTCCAAGACCGCCGGAAAGGTCGGCCGCGCCGCATCGCTCGCCACCGCCCTGCTCGCAGCGGCGCTCGCCATCGGCCTGCCGCTGCCGTTCGCGGGGTCGCCGGCGGCGGCGGGGCGCGCCGGCGGCCAGAGCACGGCGAGCGCGGACGGCTGGCAAGCCTACGATCCCGCGGAACTGGCCAAGCTGACCGCGGCGGGCCGGCCGGTGCTGGTCAACTTCACGGCGAGCTGGTGCCTCACCTGCCTCGTGAACGAGCGCAATGCGTTCTCCGACGACTCGGTGCGCAAGACCTTCGCGGACAGGCACGTCGTTCTGATGAAGGGTGACTGGACCCGCCGGGATCCGGTGATCACGCGGGCTTTGGCGGCGTTCGGACGCGCCGGCGTCCCGCTCTATGTCGTGTACAACGGGAGGCCGGATTCGCCCGAACCGGTGGTGCTGCCGCAGATATTGACGCCGGGGATCGTCGCGAGCGCCTTCGCGGATGCGTCCCCGCGCACCGCAGCTCGTTGAGCGGCGGCATACTCTCGCTGTACGGCGTTGGGATCAAGCTCGAGGGGGGGCGCCATCGCGTTCTTCGAAAAACCTGTGCAGAGCTCCAACACCGCAACCATCTCAGTGATCGATTTCCGACGCGGGCGCATGGTTCTGGATTGGCACACCGCGGACGGCACGTGGGCGGCGTCGGACACGGCGACGCCTCTGATGCACGGGATCGCGTTGATCCGCGCATCGCAACCCAACATTTGCGTATACGGCCTCGCCGGGCAGCTCTACTTTCAGGCGGGCACCGATCGGTTCGCGCTCGAGCCTGATTCGCCCAGATTGATCTGCGCCTCGAGCCTCGCGACCTGCGGCCTGCGAAGGCGCTTCGGCATCCAGGGGCGCGGCGGCGAGACGCTGTTCAGTGTTGGGTATTGGAGCACCGAGCGCCGCGACTTCTTTCGGTGGCTGGCCGCTCGCGCGGCCGACGCGCAGTGGCGCGCCGCGTGCGGGCGCCTCTGGTCCGAAGGCGTCCCCGAAGACGCTCTGCGCGCCGAACCCAGGCCTTCCCCGTAATCCCTCCGGCTCATTCGCGCGAGGAAGAAGCGGCTGCCGCAGGCGCGAGCCGGCCGATACTGCCTCGCGCGCAGGAGCTGGAAGGGTTATGGGGAGGGCTTGGTGCGGGTGATCGAGGCGACTTCGACGGGCGTCAGGTGGCGCCATTTGCCGCGCGCCAGGTCGCCCAATTTGATGTCCATGATCCTGATGCGCTCGAGGTGCCGTGCCTTGTGGCCGAGCGCGGAGCACATCCGCCGTATCTGGCGATTGAGACCCTGCGTCAGCACGATGCGAAAACTGCGGTCATCGATGCGCAGCACTTTGCAGGGCTTGGTCATCTCACCCATGATCCGCACGCCGTCGGCCAGCATCTTGAGCGACAGATCGCTGATCGGCCGATCCACTTTCACGACGTATTCCTTCTCGTGATCGTTCTCCGCGCGCAGTATCTCGTTGACGATGTCGCCGTCGTTGGTCAGCAGGATGAGCCCGAGGGAGTCCTTGTCGAGCCGGCCGATGGGAAATATGCGCGCGGTGTGGCCGACGAAATCGACGACGTTGCTCTCGACGTGACTCTCGGAGGTGCAAGTGACGCCCGCGGGCTTGTTGAGCGCGATGTAGACCGGGCGCGGCTTCGCGCCGATCGGGTTGCCGTCGACGCGCACGTCATCGCCGGACTCGACCTGCGTTCCGAGCGCGGCCGTCTTGCCGTTGCAGGTGACGCGACCCGCCTCGATCCACTTGTCCGCCTCGCGCCGCGAGCACACGCCGGTCTCGCTGATGTACTTGTTGAGCCGCAGATCAAGAACGCCCGCGCAGGAATGCGTCGATGCGCTTGGTGAGACCCTCGAGCATCGTCCCGACCGGCTGACCGGCGGCCCCGATCCCATCGATGGCCAGCCGCTGCTGCTTCGGCAGGGACGATCGATCGGTCGACGGCGCGCCGATGACGACGAGGCGCCTCACCAGGTCGGGTCTCTCGATCGCGAGCTCGATCGCGGCCTCCGCGCCATATTGCACTCCGACGACATCGATCTGACGCAGGCGCAGGTCGCGCGCCAAGTCCGCCACCGCCGCGGCGGCGTCCGCGACGCTGCGCTCGGGCGAGGAGTCGGATTCTCCGCAGCCCGGCAGATCGGGCGCATAGACCGAGCGCACGTCGGCGAGCTGCGGCAGCACACGCGAGAACACCCTGCTGCTGGCGTCGATCGGGTGCAGGCAGAAGAGCGTCACCTGCTCATCGAATCCGCCGGTGGTGGGAAACGCGGTGCGGACGTGCAGCTGTCCGAATTTGCAATCGAAATAGGCCCGGCGCGTGCGAACCGCGACGGAAACTCGAGAAACTTGCGAGACCTTGGGCACAGCGCTCTCCGATGGCCGTCTGTTGCTTTTATACTACATTAATTTTTACACTTCTTTGCAATAGTGCTGGCTTCACTGACGGCTCGAGGCTAGAGTGTTGCTCGGACGCAATAGGACCCAAGGGAAGTAAAAAGACCAACCATTTCGCCAGAGCGCACACATAAGCGCCGCAAACAAGGCATGGGGATCTGAAAGCCGGGCACTGCCCGGCTTTTTTCATGGTGCGGGGCTCCGTCAGGGCCCCCATCATTGCACCCGGTCCCATACGCGCGACATGCTGAAACCGGACGATCGGCCGCCGCGAAAATCGATGACCTCGACCAGACGCTGACCGTCGTCCGACAGGCTGTAATGCTCCTCGAAAGGCGGATGATCCTCATCGGGATCGATCTCTTGCACGACCAGGGTTTTTTCCGACCAGCCGCAACGCGGCGGCGGCACTTCGCGGCCCCGAGCCCGGGTATCCCGGCCGTTGCCCGTATCTTGCCGCGGCCGCGGGTGATGCGGCTTCCCGCCGTCGGCCGGCTGGCACACGCGGTTCTGTCCTTCGGAGGTGAATGCAACGACGCCGGCAATCTGCTTGAGCTCGAGCTGCTTTCCCGGCCATCGCATCGCATCGCCGAGCACGCTCATGGCGGGCGTCGATGGCCCCATGGGTCCGCCGTAGGATACGGGTGCTCCACGGCCTCCGCCCCCCCGCCCGCCGCGGCCGCCGCGGCCGCCGGCACCCTGCGAGGTCTGCACGGCGGAAGGGTCGCTCTGCGCCTGGGAGACGCGGCGCGGGTCGTCGCTGTCCGCCTCGTTGAGCTTCCACTTGCCGCTCAAATCCACGCCGGCGGGCGGTGCCTGTGCGAGCTTCTCGCTCGCACAAGCCGCCAGGCACAGCACGGTCGCGATCAGGAGTCGGCGCATGCCCGGATCTTATAGCGATTCAATCCCGCGGAGAAACGTCGTTGCCTCGGGAAGCTCCGAGCCCCGGCCTTCAGCCGGCTGAAACCCGCAGCCGCGATGCGGCGCGCAAGTCGTGGGGACCCGAGATCCACACCCGCCCCTCGAAGGGCTCGAAGCAAACCCGGACGGCTTCGGTTCGACGCAGGGTCTCGGTGCCGCAGGTGATCCTGGCATCGGCAAGATCCGCCCGGATCAAATCGACCAGCGACGCCCGGGGCTCGCTCTCATCGATCGGCGGCAGCGCATGGGCGAGGATGCGGGCCTGAACCTCATCGCCGCCCTCGCCGTTGCCGAGCACCGCTCCCTTGAAGCGGTCGAGCTCCACCAGCACGCGATTCAAGGAGTTGTCGGTGACATCGCTCGGACGGCCCGTATCGCCGAGAAAGCGCAGATGCCAGAGACCCCCGACCCCGCGCGCCTCGTCATGCAGGCAGAGCGCGAGTGCGCCATGAAGCTCGGCCACCAGGAGCAAGGGCTCCGGGGATGCGCGATAGGTGTCGGGCTCGACCAGGATTTCCGTCAGTTGCTTCAATGCGGCCCCCAGGATGATGGCCCTATGCTGCCCTGGGTTTCCCCCGCCGGATGCCGAGCAAATCACGCTTTGGAGGCCCTGAAACGCCAATTTGGACGCCCTGCGGACGGTCCGGAGTCCGTTGCGCCGCCCGGGTGACACGCGGTGTCGAGATGCGCCGTGCCGCGTCGGAATGTGCCGCGAAGGGGCGCCCTAGGACTAACGGACATAAGCTCATGCGCACGCGTAATTGGCGGCGCGGCAGGGGCAGGCCGTATGTTGGTGCGCATGTATCGGTACGATGCGGTGGACAAGACGCTGGTGAGCGAGCGCGTCGCGCAATTTCGCGACCAGACGCGCCGGTTTCTCGCGGGCGAGCTGAACGAGGATGAGTTCAAGCACCTGCGGCTGCGCAACGGACTCTACATCCAGCGGCATGCCCCCATGCTGCGGATCGCGATTCCCTACGGCAACCTGTCCTCGAGGCAGCTGCGCGCGCTCTCCGCCATCGCTCGGCGCTACGACCGCGGCTACGGGCACTTCACCACCCGCCAGAACATGCAGTTCAACTGGCCGAAGCTCGCTGAGGTACCGGACATCCTCGCCGAGCTCGCCGAGGTGGAGATGCACGCCATCCAGACGAGCGGCAATTGCATCCGCAACACCACCTCGGATCACCTCGCGGGGGTGACGCCGGATGAGATCGAGGATCCGCGTCCGTGGTGCGAGCTGATCCGCCAATGGTCGACGTTCCATCCGGAATTCAACTACCTGCCGCGCAAGTTCAAGATCGCGGTCACGGCGGCGGCCCAAGACCGCGCGGCCTCCCAGATCCACGACATCGGCGTGCACATCGTGCGCGGGCCCGACGGCGAGACGGGCTTCGAGATTCTCGCGGGCGGCGGCCTCGGCCGCACGCCGATTCTCGGCCAGGTGGTGCGCGAGTTCCTGCCGCGCGAGCACCTGCTCTCCTATCTCGAGGCCATCCTCCGGGTCTACAACCTCGAGGGGCGCCGCGACAACATTCACAAGGCGCGGATCAAGATCCTGGTGCGCGCACTCGGCATCGAGGAGTTCCGCCGCCGCGTCGAGATCGAGTGGGAGCGCAGCCGCGAAGCCGGCCCGCGGGTCGACGACCGGGAGATCGCGAGGCTCAAGGCCTTTTTCGATCCGCCCGTCTACCGCACGCTCGCGAACGTCGACGTCGCCGAAGGCCGCAGTGCGGCCTTCCGCGCCTGGCATCGCTACAACACCGCGCGCCACAAGGTACCGGGTTACGCAGCCGTCTACGTTTCGCTCAAGGCGAAGGGCAAGCCCCCCGGAGACATCACCGACGCCCAGATGTCGCTGGTCGCCGATCTCGCCGACCGCCACAGCTTCGGCGAGGTACGGGTGACGCACGGCCAGAACCTGCTGTTCGCCGACGTGGAGCAGGAAAAGCTCCACGAGCTCTGGCAGACACTCGAAGCTGCGGGTCTGGCGACGCCCAACATCGGCACGCTGACCGACATCATCGCCTGCCCGGGGCTGGACTTCTGCTCGCTCGCCAATGCGGGCTCGCTGGAAGTCGCCAGGCTCATCAACGACCGGTTCGACGATTACGACTACATCTACGATCTCGGCGAGCTCGAGATCAAGATGTCCGGCTGCATGAATGCGTGCGGCCATCATCACGTCGGCCACATCGGCATTCTCGGCGTCGATAAGGGCGGCCAGGAGTGGTACCAGATCACCATCGGAGGCGCCGCGGGCAATGACGCATCGCTCGGCGAGGTCATCGGTCCCTCGGTGGCCAAATCCGAGGTGGCGGAGACCATCTCCCGCCTGCTCTCCGTCTACGTCGACTATCGCACCGAGGACGAGCGCTTCCTCGACACGGTGCGCCGCATCGGCGTCAAGCCGTTCAAGGAGAAGGTCTATGCCGCGCCGGCTGCTGCGTGACGGACGCATCGTCCTGGATGATTGGCGCTACTCCGCGGACGGGCCCGACGACGGATCCTCGCCGCTGATCCTGAAGCTCGTGGAGTGGCAGAGCGAGCGTGAGCATTGGCTGGCGCAGGATCGCCGCTTGGGCGTATTGCTCGGGCCCTCGCACAAGGTGGAGGTGCTGGCGCAGGACCTGCCGCGGCTGGAGCTGATCGGCGTGGAGTTTCCCACCGCCAACGACGGGCGCGGCTACTCGCAGGCGCGGCAGCTGCGGGAGCAATGGAAGTTCCGCGGCGAGCTTCGCGCCGCCGGCTACGTACGCCGCGATCAGCTCTTCCTGATGGCACGCGCCGGCTTCAACAGCCTCGAGGTGTGGGAGAGCGACCTCGAGATCGCCGTCGCGGCGCTGTCCGACTTTTCCTGGACCTACCAGCCTTCGAACGATGCCGGCTTGCCGATCAAGCCGCGGCAACGTGCGCCGGATACAGCTGCCACCGCCTGAATCGCATCCCGATCCTCGAGCCGACTGCGAAGCTCGCGCCCTCGTAGCGCTCGCGGCTGATCTCGGCCTCCAGCCGCTCGCTCGCGGGCCGGCCATCGGCCGATAGCTCGAGACGCACCACGGGCCCCATCACCCGCACCGCGGTGATGACCGCCGGCCAGCCCTGCTGGTCGGGCCCGATCTCGAGCTCGTGCGGCCTGACCAGCGCGATGGCGGGATCGCGGATTCCTGCGGCGGCGGCCAGCTCGATCGGTCCCGCGAACGCACGGCCCTGCTCGACGCGCACGGGCAGCTCGTTGGTCTCGCCGAGAAAGCGGTGCACGAACGCGGATGCAGGGCGGTCGTAGACTTCGCCCGGCGCTCCGGACTGCTCGATGCGGCCGTTATTCAGGACCACGATCTCGTCGGCGACCTCGATGGCCTCCTGTTGATCGTGAGTCACGAACACGCTGGTGAAGTGCAGCTCGTCATGCAGCCGGCGCAGCCACCGCCTGAGCTCGTTGCGCACCTGGCTGTCGAGCGCGCCGAACGGCTCGTCCAGCAGGAGCACGTCTGGCTCGACCGCGAGTGCGCGCGCCAGCGCCACGCGCTGACGCTGGCCGCCGGAGAGCTGGGCGGGGTAACGATCTCCCGCCCACCCCAGCTGCACCAGCTCGAGCAGCGAGCCCACCTTGCTGCGGATCTCGGCCGCGCGCGGCCGCTCGTGGCGGCGCTTCACCTCGAGGCCGAACGCAACGTTGTCGAATACCGTCATGTGCCGGAACAAGGCATAGTGCTGGAACACGAAGCCCACCTTCCGATCGCGGATCGGCCAGTGAGTGGCGTCGCGGCCGTCGAACAGCACCCTCCCTTCGTCGGGCGTCTCCAGACCTGCGATGATCCGCAGCAGCGTGGTCTTGCCGCACCCCGAAGGGCCGAGCAAGGCGATCAGCCCGCCCGTGGCCACGTCGAGGTCGATGTCCTTGACGGCGGCGAATTCGCCGAAGCGCTTGGCGATGCCGCGAAGTGCGATGCTCATGCCGGTTTCTCCCGAAGTCCGCGCACCGTCCGGCGCGCCACGTGCTTCAAATCCGGCTGGCGCCACTCGAGCACGCTCTTGGCCGCCAAGGTCAACAGCCCGAGCAGTGCCAGCAGGGACGCAACGGCGAACGCCGCCGTGTAGTTGTACTCGTTGTAGAGGATCTCCACGTGCAGCGGGATGGTGTTGGTCAGCCCGCGAATGTGGCCGGACACCACCGAGACCGCGCCGAACTCCCCCATGGCGCGCGCATTGCACAAAAGGATCCCATAGAGCAGTCCCCAGCGGATGTTCGGCAGGGTGACCCGAAGAAAAGTCTGCCAGCCGGTCGCTCCCAGCGAGAGGGCGGTCTCTTCGTCGTCGCGGCCCTGCGATTGCATCAGCGGGATGAGCTCGCGCGCGATGAATGGAAGCGTGACGAAGGTGGTGGCGAGCACGATTCCGGGCAAAGCGAACACCACGCGGATGTGGTGGGGCTTCAGCACGGCGCCAAACCATCCATGCGCACCGAACAGGAGAATGAAAGTCATTCCCGCGATCACCGGCGACACGGCGAACGGCAGATCGATCAACGTGACGAGGGTGCTCTTGCCGCGAAACTCGAATTTGCCGATCGCCCAGGCGGCGGTCACCCCGAACACGACGTTGCAGGGCACCGTGATCGCGGCAACCTCGAGGGTCAGCACGATGGCGGCCCGTGCCATCGGATCGCGCAGCGCCGCGGCATACACGGCCGCGCCCTTGGAGAGTCCTGCGGCGAACACCACCAGCAGCGGCAAGCCGAGAAAAAGCGCGAGGAACGTGAGCGCCACCGCGATCAACAGGATGCGCCGCGGGCCTCCCGTGGGCCCCCCGCCGGGCATTTCAGCGCCTGCCATGACGGGTGACCGCCCAGTGCTGCAGAGCGTTGATGCCGAGCATCAGCGCGAAGGACAAGAGGAGCATCACCACCGCAATGGATGCGGCGCCGGCGTAGTCGTACTGCTCGAGCCGCGACACGATCAGCAGCGGCGCGATCTCCGACTTCATCGGCATGTTGCCGGCGATGAAGATCACCGAGCCGTACTCGCCGAGGCCGCGCGCGAAGGCCAGCGTGAATCCCGTGATCAGCGCCGGCCAGAGCGCCGGCAGGATCACGCGCACGAAGGTTTGCAGGGGCCGCGCGCCCAGCGTCGCGGCGGCCTGCTCCGCCTCGCGATCGAGATCCTCGAGCACGGGTTGCAGCGTGCGCACCACGAACGGCAGGCCGATGAAGGTCAACGCAACCACCACGCCGAGCGGGGTGAACGCCACCTCGATGCCGAGCGCGTGGAGGCGGGAGCCGATCCAGCCGTTCGGCGCATACAGCGCGGTCAGCGCAATGCCGGCCACGGCGGTGGGCAGGGCGAACGGCAGATCGACCATCGCGTCCACGAATCGCTTGAGCGGGAATGCGTAACGCACCAGCACCCACGCGACCACCAGGCCGAACACGAGGTTGATCGCGGCGGCCAGGGCGGCGGCGCCGAAGGAGAGGCGCAGCGAGGCGATCACGCGCGGCGCCGTCACCACCTCGAAGAAATGCCCCACCCCGAGCCCGAGGCTGCGGATGAATACGGCGGACAGCGGGATCAGCACCAGCAGCGACAGGTACAGCATGGTGAATCCGAGGGTCAACCCGAACCCCGGGATGACGCGCCGCGCGGTTCTTCCGCCGGGGCCGGCGGGCGCCTCGGGCGTTGCCATGCTTGGAAGGCTCTGCACAGGTTTCCTCGCGGTGACGCCGGCCGATGGTATGGCCGGGACCGGATGCTGCGCCCGCCGGATCAGGCGGCTAGCGGCCGTAGATCCTGTCGAAGGTACCATGATCCGCAAAGTGCGTGGCCTGCGCCTTTTGCCAGCCGCCGAACACGGCATCGATGGTGATCAGCCGCGGAATGGCGGCGAAGCGCCCTGCATATTTCGCCGCCACGGCCGGGTCGCGCGGACGATAGAAATGCCGCGCGGCGATCTCCTGACCCTCGGGCGAGTACAGGTGCTCGAGATAACCCTTCGCAACCTCGCGGGTTCCATGCTGATCGACGTTCTCGTCCACCCAGGCGACCGTCGGCTCCGCCACGATGCTGATCGACGGCGCGACGATGTCGAATTTGTCCGGGCCGAGCGATTGTGTCGCAAGGAGCGCCTCGTTCTCCCATGCGAGCAGCACATCGCCGATGCCGCGCTGCGCGAAGGTCACGGTCGCGCCGCGCGCGCCCGAGTCGAGCACCGGCACGTTGCGATACAGCCGATGCACGAAGCTCTCCGCGGAAGCCTGGCTCCCTCCCGGCTGCAGCAGCGCGTAGGCCCAAGCCGCGAGATAGTTCCAGCGCGCGCCGCCGGAGGTCTTGGGGCTCGGCGTGATCACGGCGACGCCCGGCCGCGTCAGATCGTTCCAGTCGAGGATGTGCTTGGGGTTGCCCTTGCGCACCAGGAACACGATGGTGGAGGTGTAGGGTGCGCTGTGGTCCGGCAGCCGCGCCTGCCAGTCGGCCGGAATCAAGTGTCCCTGGCTCGCGAGCGCATCGATGTCGAAGGCCAGCGCCAGGGTGACCACATCCGCCTCGAGACCGTCGATCACCGCGCGCGCCTGCTTGCCCGAGCCGCCATGGCTCTGGCTCACACTGACGGTATCGCCCGTTTTTGCCTTCCAGTACGCGCCGAATGCCCGGTTGTAATCCTCATACAGCTCGCGGGTCGGATCGTAGGAGACGTTGAGCAGCTGCACCGCGGCGGCGTGCGCCGAGCCCAGCAGGATCAACAAGAGCGTCAGCGCGAACCAGAGGTACTCGCGCTCGACCCGGCGGTGCGGCCGCTCGATCCCAAGGTTTTCCTGCTCGGACATGATCACCCACGGTGACATCGCCGTGCGGCGAGTTCCCCCGAGGGTAGCGGGGGCCTTGGGCCCGCGGAACTAATATCGCGTCATCTGCATATGCGCTCAGGGCATGTCGCGCAGCGGGATGTGGAGGTCGCCCAGGACCCGATCCACCTCCTCCTGCGTCTCGAGCTTCTCGGTGTCCCGGACCAGCTTCTTCGGCAGATGCGGCGCAAGCAATTCGATGAACTCGTACATGTAGGCGCGCAGCAGCGCGCTGCGGCGGAATCCTATCCAGGTGGTGTGGCCCTCGAACAGGTGCGCCGCGTCCAGCACCACGAGATCGCCGTCGGTGACGGGATCGACCGCGAGCCGCGCCAGGATTCCGACGCCGAGCCCGATGCGCACATAGGTCTTGATCACGTCCGAATCGCGCGCCGTCAGAGCCACGTCCAGCGAGAGCCCCGCCGTCTCGAACAAGGCCGGGAGCGAGGATCGGCCCGAGAAGCTGAACACGTAGGTGACGATCGGGTACTCCGCCAGCTTCTTGAGCGTGAGCTTGCCGGCCGAGGCGAGCGGATGCCCCTGGGGCACCACGACGGCGCGATGCCAGCGGTACACGGGCAGGCGCACGAGGT
>DATAUO010000284.1:0-5495 GCA_036268215.1 Steroidobacteraceae bacterium | reverse complement strand
GCGTCACGGTCAGCAACGCGACCCTTCACAACATGGACGAGCTCACGCGCAAGGACGTGCGGGTCGGCGATACCGTGGTGGTGCGCCGCGCCGGCGATGTGATCCCCGAGGTCGCGCGGGTATTGCTCGAGCGGCGCGCCGATCCCAAGGCCCCGACCGTCTCCCTGCCGACGAAATGTCCGGTCTGCGGCTCACCGGTGGTGCGCGAGGCGGATCAGGCCGTCGCGCGCTGCACGGGCGGACGGCGCGTCTGCGCCGCGCCGCGCAAGGAGGAAATCAAGCATTTCGCCTCACGCCGCGCGCTCGACATCCAGGGGCTCGGCGACAAGCTGGTGGAACAGCTGGTCGAGCAAAAGTGGGTCGAGACTCCGGCGGACCTGTTCGATCTGAAGGCGGCGAAGCTTCAGGAGCTCGATCGCATGGGCGAGAAATCCGCGGCCAAGCTCGAGGCCGCGATCGCGGCCTCGAGGCACACCACCCTGCCGCGCTTTCTGTACGCCCTCGGCATCCGCGACGTCGGCGAGGCGACCGCGCTCGCCCTGGCGCAGCACTTCCGCGGCATCGAGGCGCTGCGCGCGGCGAGCGAGGACGAGATTCAGCGGGTGCAGGACGTGGGCCCGGTGGTCGCGCAGCAGCTCGCGCGCTACTTTCGCGACCCCGACAACGCCGCCATGGTCGACGATCTGCTCGAGGCCGGGATCGACTGGCCCGAGCCCGCCGCGCCGGAGGCGCACGCCGCGCTCGGCGGCAAGACCTTCGTGCTCACCGGCACCCTCGAGGCCATGACGCGCGAGGAGGCGCAAGAGGCCATCACCGCGCTCGGCGGCAAGGTGAGCGGCAGCGTCTCGAAGAAGACGCACTACGTGGTGGCGGGCGCGGAAGCGGGCTCGAAGCTCGACAAGGCGCGGCAGCTCGGAATCACCGTGCTCGACGAAGCGGGATTCGGCAAGCTGCTCGAGGAAGCGAGGGGTTGAAGGAAAGGAGCAAGGGCTCCGCTCGGCGCGGAGCCCTTCCACACGGACGCTAGAGATTCTTCTCGATCTTGGCGGCCTTCTTCAGGTCCTCGATATGAGCCTGGAAGTTCTTCTGCAGGACCGCGTTGCTCAACTGCGGCTTCATCTCCTCGAACGCCGCGTCGCGGGTGTCTTCGAGCTTGATGATGTGCCAGCCGAACTGCGTCTGGACCGGCTCGGGCGTGATCTCACCCTTCTTCAGGCCCTTCACCGCGTCGCCGAACGGCTTGACCATCTTGCTGGTCGTGAACCAACCGAGGTCGCCGCCCTGGTTCTTGGAATTGTCGCTGGACTCGGCCTTCGCCAGGTCCGCGAAATTCGCACCGCCCTTCAATTTCTTGATGATCGACTCGGCCTTGTCCTTGCTGCCCACGAGGATGTGCGCGGCGTGATACTCGGTCTTGTCGGGTACCGCATCGTACTGGGCATGCAGCTCCTGATCGGTCGGCTGGTGATCCTTGATGTACTTCTGGGCGCCGGCATCCGCCAGGATCTGCAAGCGCGCGAGCGCAAGACGGTTGGTGACGTCGGGGTCCTTGGCCAGACCATCCTTGTCCGCGTTCTCGGCCAGCAGATCCATGTTGATCATCTGGTCGAGGACCTGGTTCTTCTCCTCGGGAGTCACGTCGCCGATGGGCTTGCCGCGGAGCAGGGCTTTCAGGTAGGTGTCGAACTCGTCGCGCGAAATGGAGTCGCCGTTGATCACGGCGACGGCCGGCGCCGCGGACTTGCCGGTGGCCGCCGGGGTCTGGGGGGCAGCGGCTTGCTGTCCTTTGCCGCAGGCTCCGAGCAGAAGGGTGATCGCCGCCACGGCGGACACGCGGGTCCACGGGGTGCTGAAAAATTGGCTCATTGGGGTCCTCTACACACGAAAAAGGGCGTCTATCGAAACCGTCCGGGAAACGGCGGCCGGCGCTCGTTTCCCGGACAGTCTCTTTGGGCGACGCCCGGGGGCGGGAAGTTTAGCCTTTACCGGGCGATCTCTCCAATTATCGATTGGACAGGATTGGGGCCCCCTCGTTCAGAGGCTCCCTGCTAGGGCGGCGGGGCCGCCTCGATCGCGAGGGCGTGGATATCGGTTCGCATCATGTCCCCGACCGCCGCATAGACCATCCGGTGACGGGCCACGGGAGCGACGCCCCGGAACGCCTCGGCGACGATGAGCACCCGGAAATGGCCATGGCCGCCGGCCGCACCCGCATGACCCGCGTGCAGGTGGCTCTCGTCGGTCACCGTGAGCCGCACGGGCGAGAAGCTCGACTGCAGGCGCTCCCGCAGCCGCTCGACCCGGTCGGTCCCCGGCGGCGGACGCCCGGTCATCGGTCCTCAGCCTCCGCGCCGCCCGGACCCGCCTGCGCCGCGGGCTCCGCCGGCTTGATCTTGCCGTAGAGCCAGAACACCTGCGGCAGGGTGAACGCGAACAGCGCAGCGCTGATTCCGAACAGCTTGAAGTTGACCCAGGTGCTCTCGGCGAAATTCCACGCGACGTAGAGATTCGCCAGTGCGAGCAGCGCGAGCCAGATCACCCACAGCAGATTCAGGAGAGCCCAGCTCCGCGGCCGGATCTCGATGGGCTGCTCGAACACCCCCTCGAGCATGCGCCGCGCGAGCGGCTTCTTGCCGACGACCATGCTGCCCAGGAACACCGCGGCCCCGAAGGCGAGCAACACGGTCGGCTTCCATTGAATGAAGCGCCGGTCGTGCAGCAGCAAGGTCGCGCTGCCGAGCACCAGCACGACCGCGACGGTGACGAGGTGCATGGTCTTGAATTTCCCGGTCCGCGCGCGATGCACGAGGAGCTGTGCGACGCACGCGATCATCAACGCGCCGGTCGCCCAGTAGATGCCCAGGAGCTTGTAGACCACGAAGAAAACGATGAAGGGCGACCATTCGAGCAGCTGATTCATCCGCGTATCATAGCCTCTGCGCCATGAGCATCTATCTGCAGCTGCATCCCGTCTCGCCACAACGCCGTTTCCTGCGCCAGGCGGCGGATGTGCTGCGGGCCGGCGGAGTCATCGTGTATCCGACCGATTCGTGCTATGCGCTCGGGTGCCACATCGGCGACAAGGCCGCGCTGGAGCGGATCCGCGCGATCCGGCAAACCGATCGCCACCACAACTTCACCCTGGTGTGCCGGGATCTTGCGGACGTGGGTAAGTACGCGCTGGTCGAGAACTGGCAATATCGATTGCTCCGCGCGCATACCCCGGGCGCCTATACCTTCCTGCTCAAGGCCTCGCGCGAGACGCCGCGCCGCTTGAAGCACGAGCGCCACGGCACCATCGGCCTGCGTGTTCCGGATCATCCGGTCACTCAGCTCCTGCTCACGGAGCTGGGCGAGCCCGTGATGAGCTCGACCCTGCTGCTGCCGGGCGAGGAGCTGCCGCGCACCGATGCCCGGGAAATCTACGAGAAGCTCGAGCGCAGCGTCGATCTCGTGCTGGACGGAGGAAACTGCGGGCTCGAGCCCACCTCGGTGATCGATCTGTCGGCGGACCGGGCGCTGGTCATGCGCGAGGGCCGAGGCGATGTCGGCCCGTTCCAGCCGTAAGCCAGTATAATGCGGGTCATCCGCGGCGGGCTGCATCGCAGGAAAATGCATTCCACGGACCTATTTTGTACTTTAAGTAGTGGGTATAAGCGTTGGATTTTAGTGCACTTCTTCGCAACGTATCGATCTATGCGATTCCGCTGCTGTTCGCCATTGCCCTTCACGAGGTGGCGCACGGCTGGATGGCGCGCTACCTCGGCGATCACACCGCCGAGCTGCTCGGCCGCCTGAGCTTGAACCCCATGAGACACATCGATCCGGTCGGCACGGTGCTGGTGCCCGGGCTCTTGCTGGCAGCCGGCGTGCTGGTACCGAGCATCCTGGTGACCGGAATCCCGGTCTATGGGTGGGCAAGACCGATGCCCGTGACGGTGAGCGGCCTGCGTCATCCGCGCCGCGCGGCGGTCTGCGTCGCGCTCGCGGGTCCTGCCGCCAACCTGCTCATGGCCGCGGGGTGGTGCGCGGTGCTGCTTGCCATCCTGCGTTTCCACAGCGTGATCGTCATCGACTATTGGCTCGGCTACATGGCCCAGGCGGGCATCCTGATCAACGTCGTGGTCGCGCTCATCAGCCTGCTGCCCATCCTGCCGCTCGACGGCGGACGCATCCTGGCCGCGGTCCTGCCGGAGCGGCTCGGCGCGCGGTTCGCGAAGGTCGAGCCGCTCGGGCTCGTCATCGTGCTCTCGCTCATCGCCATGGGATTGATCGGCTGGCTGTTCAGGCCCGGCCTGTTCCTGGTCGGGCACATCATCGACGCCTTGTTCAAGACTCGCGCGTGAGCAGCACCCTCCAGAATCGCCGGGTGCTCTCCGGAATGCGTCCGACCGGCCAGCTTCACCTCGGCAATTATCACGGAGCGCTCAAGAACTGGGTCGAGCTCCAGTACCAGTACGAGTGCTTCTTCTTCATCGCCGACTGGCATGCGTTGACCACGGGCTACGATGACACCTCGAAGCTCGAGGAGCACGTCTGGACCATGGCGATCGACTGGCTCGCCGCCGGCCTCAACCCCGGAGTCGCGACGCTGTTCGTGCAATCGAGGGTGCCCGAGCACGCGGAATTGCACCTGCTCCTGTCCATGATCACTCCGCTCGGGTGGCTCGAGCGCGTCCCGTCCTACAAGGACCAGCAGACCCAGCTCGAGGACAAGGACCTCTCCACCTACGGCTTTCTCGGCTATCCCTTGCTGCAGTCGGCCGACATCCTCCTGTATCGCTCCCAGTACGTGCCGGTCGGCGAGGACCAGGTCGCGCACGTGGAGATCACGCGCGAGGTGGCGCGCCGCTTCAACCACATCTACGGCCGCGAGCTCGAATTCGAGCAGAAGGTGGAGCGGGCGATCAAGAGCCTGGGGTCGCGCAACGCCAACATGTATCGCAACCTGCGCAAGGAATTCCAGGAGAAAGGCCATCAGGACGCGCTGGCCAAGGCGCGCGCGCTGGTCGAATCGAACGCGCGGCTGACGGTCGCGGATCGCGACCGCCTGTTCGGCTACCTCGAAGGCACCGGCATCGCGATCCTGGCCGAGCCCGAGGTGCTGCTCACCGCGACTCCCAAGGTTCCCGGCCTCGACGGCCGCAAGATGTCGAAGTCCTACGGCAACACCATCGGGCTGCGCGAGGATCCGGATTCCATCGCCAAGAAGCTGAAGGCGATGCAGACCGACCCGGCGCGCGTGAGGCGATCCGATCCCGGCGACCCGGACAAGTGTCCGGTGTGGGACCTGCACAAGGTGTATTCGAACGCCGACACCCAGGCCTGGGTCCAGCAGGGTTGCCGCACCGCGGGGATCGGCTGTCTCGAGTGCAAGGCGCCGCTCATCGAGAAGGTCATCGAGGAAGTGTCGGCCATCGCCAAGCGCGCGCAGGAGTTCGAGGAGAATCCCGAGCTGGTACGCGGTATCATCGCCGAAGGTTGCGAGCGTGCGC
>DATAUO010000283.1:0-6265 GCA_036268215.1 Steroidobacteraceae bacterium | reverse complement strand
GAGGGTGTCATGAGCGATTCCGGAAAGGTCGATTTCGGGTTCGAGCAGGTCGATAGGAGCGCGAAGGCCGCTCGCGTGCGCTCCGTGTTCTCGAGCGTCGCCGGCAGGTACGACCTCATGAACGATCTCATGTCGCTGGGCGTGCACCGCCTGTGGAAGGGGTTCACGCTGTCGCTGACGGGCCTCGCGCCCGGACAGCGCGCCCTGGACGTGGCGGGAGGCACCGGAGATCTCGCCCTCGGCCTCGCCCGGCAGGTCGGCAAGTCGGGCCGCGTGGTGCTGTCCGACGTGAACGCGGCGATGCTCTCCATCGGCCGGGACCGGCTGCTGGACAAGGGGTTCGCATCCAACGTGGCGTGCATGGTGGCGGATGCCGAGCGCCTGCCGTTCGCGGACTCCTCGTTCGACTGCGTCACGATCGGCTTCGGACTGCGCAACGTCACCGACAAAGCCGCGGCTCTCGAGTCCATGCACCGGGTTCTCAAGCCGGGCGGGCAATTGCTGGTGCTGGAGTTCTCGACGCCCGTGGCGCCCGGCTTGAAGCCCCTCTACGATGCGTACTCGTTCAAGGTGCTGCCGCACCTCGGCCGGATGGTGGCGGGCGACGAGGCGAGCTACCGGTATCTCGCGGAGTCCATTCGAAAGCATCCCGATCAGGAGACGCTGCTCGGCATGCTGCGCACCGCCGGGTTCGCGCAGGCGCGCTATCACAATCTCACGGGCGGGATCGTCGCTCTGCACCGCGGCTACAGGATCTGATGCCCGCGACCGCCGCATGGCTGGCTTCGATCGAAGCGGCGATCAACCGCTCGCTTCAGGCTTCGGCGCAAGCCCTCGGTCTCGCGCGGCAGCTCGAAGGCACCTCGATCGACATTGACGTCGTCGGCTTCGAGCGGGTGCGGATCGCCGCGGCCGGCGGCAGGCTGGCGCTGCTCGCCGCCGACGCTGCGCCGGCCAATGCCACCCTGACGGGCTCGCCGCTCGCGCTCCTGCAACTGTTCCGCGGCGGCGCCGGCAGCGGCTCGGCGAGCGAAGGCGGCGGCGAGGGGCCCGCGGTCGCGATCGAGGGTGACGCCGAGATCGCGGGCCGGTACCGCCGCCTGCTCGAGCTTGCGCGTCCCGATCTCGAGGAAGAGCTCTCACGATGGATCGGCGATTTCCCCGCCCGACGAGTGTCGATGCTGGCCCGGGGCGCCCTCGACTGGATGCGCCGCGCCGGGCGCGCCGCGCGCGACAACGTCGCCGAGTACCTCGAGGAGGAAGGCCGCGATCTCGTCAACCGCACGGAGCTCGAGGAGTTCCTGCGAGGCGTCGACGGCGCCCGCGAATCCGTCGACCGCATCGAGGCGCGGCTTGCCCGGCTCGAGGCGCGCGCTGCGGTGGCGCCGTGATGGGTGGAGCACTTCTGCGCGGGGGAATCGGTTGATGCGGCCGCGCGTGCTCGCGCGCCTGCTCGAGATCCAGCGTGCGCTGGTGCGGCATGGCCTGGACGACTTCGTGCGCGCGACGCATCTATACCGGCCGTTTCGGTTTCTGGTGTACCTGTCGCCATGGACCTGGTTCCAGCGCAGTGTCGGCGTCACCCGCGGCGAGCGGCTGCGCCTTGCGCTGGAGGAGCTCGGTCCTATCTTCGTCAAGTTCGGCCAGGCGCTTTCGACCCGCCGCGATCTGCTGCCGCCGGACATCGCCGACGAGTTGGCGAAGCTCCAGGACCGCGTGCCGCCGTTCGACGGCGCGGTCGCGGCCGCCATCGTCGAGTCGGCGTTCGGCCGCCCCATCGAGCAGACATTCGCTCGTTTCGAGTCCAAGCCGCTCGCGGCGGCCTCCATCGCCCAGGCGCACGTGGCCACGCTCGAGAGCGGCGCCGAGGTCGTCGTCAAGATCCTGCGGCCCGGGATGCGCGATATCATCGACCTCGACCTCGAGGTGCTCGAATACCTCGCGCGGCTGGCCGACGAATACTGGGCCGAGGCGCGCAGGCTCCGTCCGGTCGAGCTGGTGTGCGAATACCGCAAGACCATCCTCGATGAGCTCGACCTGCTCCGCGAGGCCGGCAACGCGTCCCAGCTCAAGCGCAACTTCGCCGGCTCGCCGCTCCTCTACGTCCCCGAGGTGTATTGGGACTTCTGCCGCGTCAACGTCATGGTCATGGAGCGGATCCACGGCGTCATCATCAACGATCTCGACCAGCTCGCGGCGCGCGGCACCAACATCGCCAAGCTCGCCGAGAACGGCGTGGAGATCTTCTTCACGCAGGTGTTCCGCGACAACTTCTTCCACGCCGACATGCACCCCGGGAACATCTTCGTGCAGACCGACGACCCGGAGAATCCGCGGTACGCCGCCGTCGACTTCGGCATCGTAGGCACGTTGCGGACGCGCGATCAGCACTATCTGGCGGAGAACTTCCTCGCGTTCTTCGACCGCGATTACGCGCGCGTCGCCGCGCTGCACGTCGAATCGGGGTGGGTGCCGCGCGGCACGCGCGTGGACGAGCTCGAGTCCGCGGTTCGCACCGTTTGCGAGCCGATCTTCAACCGGCCGCTCAAGGAGATCTCCTTCGCCCAGGTGCTGATGCGCTTGTTCGAGACGGCGCGGCGCTTCGACATGCAGATCCAGCCGCAACTGATCCTGCTGCAGAAGACCCTGTTCAACATCGAGGGATTGGGGCGGCAGCTCTATCCTGATCTCGATCTGTGGAAGACGGCGCAGCCTTATCTCAAGCGCTGGCGGCGCGAGCGCATGAGCCCGCGCGCGGCGCTGCGCCGGGCGCGCGCGCGGCTTCCCGATCTGCTGGTCGCGCTCCAGCAGGTCCCGCAGATCTTCGAGACCACCGTGAGAGACGCCGCCGAGGGGCGCCTCGAGCTCAAGGTCGATCAGGTCCGCGCCGGCGCGCTCGAGTCGGCGATCGGGGACGCCGGCGCGCGCCGCGACCTCGCGCTGGGCGCCGCGGTGCTCTGGTTCTCGGGCTTGATCTGGCTCGGCTTCTCGCCTGAGATCCGTTGGTTGGGCTGGCTGCAGCTGGCGGCAGCCGTGCTCATCTTCGTGCGCCGGACGATGAAACCGCGGCGCCGATGAGAATTCCCATCGAAAGCAGGACCAGCTACCGGGGGCGCAATTCGCGGCCGAACTGGTTCGTGTTGATGGGCTTCGTCGGCTCCGCTCTCGGGCTGGGAACGTTCGGCGCGCTGTTCGCGCCCGGCTTCTCGGCGCAGACCGCCGCCTGGTATGGATCGCTGGCCAAGCCGTCGTGGGTGCCTCCGGGCAATTGGTTCGCACCCGTGTGGGCCGTCCTCTATGTGCTGATGGCTACCGCGGCCTGGCGCGTGTGGGAGGAGCGCTATCATCGCGGCCGCAATCCGGCGCTCGGCGCGTATTCGCTGCAGCTCTTGCTGAATGCCGCCTGGGCGCCGGCGTTCTTCGGCGCGCACAGCATCGGCGCGGGCCTGTTCATCAGCGTGTCGCTGACGCTTGCGATCATCTGGACCATCCGCCGGTTCGCGCCCGTGAAGCCCCTCTCGGCCTGGATGATGGTGCCCTATCTCGGCTGGGTCGCATTCGCGGCCGCGCTGAATTATTCCGTCTGGAAATTGAATCCCTAGCAAAACGTCCGCGCGGATTTCGCCCAGCGCGCTGTAGGAATCGTCGGACGCTGCATGCGCTGCGCGGCGGAAAACGGTATCTTGCCCGCATGAATCCAGCCTCCGCCGCTCCGCGCCGCTTCACTTCGCCGCATGCCCCCGCTCCGCTCACCCAGCTCCTGTCGAACGGAAGCTACTCGGTCATGGTGACCGCGGCCGGGGCGGGCTACAGCCGCTGGCGCGACATCGCGATCTCGCGCTGGCGCGAGGACCCGACCTGCGACTCGTACGGCAGCTACGTGTATCTGCGCGACGTGGCCGACGGCGCCGTATGGTCTGCCGGCTATCAGCCCATGGGCTCCGAGCCCGACAGCTACGAGGCGCAGCTCGGCGACGACCAGGTGCGCATCACCCGCGGCGACGGCGACCTCCAGACCTCGACCGAGATCCTGGTATCTCCAGAGACCGACGCCGAGGTGCGCCGCGTCTCGGTCACCAATCGCGGCAGCCGCACCTACGAGATCGAGATCACCTCTTACTTCGAGGTGGTGCTCGCGACGCCGGAGGCGGATGCCGCGCATCCCGCCTTTTCCAAGATGTTCGTCCAAACCGAATGGCTCGCGGACACCGGCACCCTGCTCGCCACCCGCCGCACGCGCAGCCCCGAGGATCCAAAGCTCTGGCTGTCGCACCATTCCACTCTGGACGGCACGAGCGTCGGCGGCCTGCAGATCGAGACCGATCGCGCCCGCTTCATCGGCCGCGGGCGCGACCTGCGTACCGCCGCCGCCGTGCTCGACGCGCGGACTCTGTCGGACACCGCGGGCACCGTGCTCGATCCGGTGCTGGCGCTGCGCCGGCGCGTGCGCATCGCGCCGGGCAAGACCGCCCGCCTCGCCTTCTGGACCGCGATCGCCGGGTCGCGCGACGACGTGCTGGCGATCGCCGATCGCTACCGCGAGCCTTGCGCGGTGGAGCGGGTCGAGGGTCTGGCGCGCACGCGGGCGGAGGCCTGCCTGAGCGAGCTCGGCATCGACGCCGGGCAAGCACGGCGGTTCCAGCGGGTCGCGGGCCGCATTCTCTACGCGGATGCATCGATGCGCGCGCCGCGCGGGATCCTCCTCGAGAATCGATCGGGAGCCTCGGGGTTGTGGCCTCACGGCATCTCGGGGGATCTGCCCATCGTCCTTGGGCGGGTGGCGCGGCGCGAGGATGCCGCCATGGCCGCGCAGCTCGTGCATGCGCAGGCTTACTGGTGGGCGAAGGGGCTTTCCGTCGATCTCGTGATCCTGAGCGAGGCGCCCGCCGCCGCCGCCGCCGAGCTGCAAGAGGCGCTCGACGATGCCCGGCGCACGACGGAGCCGCGCCTGCCTGACGACGCCACGGGCAGGCGCGGCAAGGTGCTCGTGCTGCGCGCCGATGCGATTCCCGCCGCGGACCGCGATCTGCTGCTCACGGCAGCCCGCGTGGTGCTCGGCGCGGCGGACGCTGCAAGCGGTGGCCCCTGGGCCGGACCCGAGGAGCCCGCGGGAGAGGCACGGCGCCGCCTCGAGATCAAGAACGGCGGCGCACGCGCGAGCGGAGCCCGCACCATGCCGGCGCTGGAGTACTACAACGGTCTCGGCGGGTTTTCCGCAGAAGGCCGCGAATACGTGATCATGCTCGACGAGGGTCAGTGGACGCCCGCGCCTTGGAACAACGTGATCGCAAACCCGGAATTCGGATTCCAGGCATCGTCCGACGGCACCGGCACGACTTGGTCCATCAACTCGCAGCAGAACCAGCTCACACCCTGGTCCAACGATCCGGTGAGCAACCCGCCTGCCGAGGCCGTTTACCTGCGCGACGAGGAGACCGGAGAGGTCTGGACCCCGACACCGCTGCCCATCCGCGAGCCGTCGGCGCTCTACGTGATCCGGCACGGGTTCGGCTACACCCGTCACGAGCACGCCTCGCACGGGATCGCCGCGGAGCTGCTGCAATATGTGCCGCTCGAGGACCCGGTCAAGATCGCGCGGCTCAAGCTCACCAATCGATCGGGAAGGCCGCGCCGGCTGTCGGTCACGCACTACGTCGACTGGGTCCTCGGCAATCAGCGCGCCAAGCTCGCGCCGTTCACCATCACCGAGATCGAGCCTTCGACGCGCGCGTTGCTCGCGCGCAATCCTTGGGGCACGGAATTTCCCTCGCGTATCTCGTTCCTGGACATGGCCGGCCGGCAGCAGAGCTGCACGGCGGATCGACGCGAGTTCCTCGGCCGGCACGGCACGCTCTGCGAGCCGGCCGCGCTCACCGGCGGCGAGCCCTTGTCCGGCCGCAGCGGCGCGGGGCTCGATCCCTGCGGCGCGATGCAGGCGTCGGTGAGCCTGCGCGACGGAGAGTCCGCCGAGCTGGTGCTGCTCCTGGGTCAGGAAGAGACGCCGGCCGCGGCTTTGCAGCTGATCCGCCGCTACCGCGAACGCGATCTCGATGCCGCGCTCGACGAGGTGACGCGCTTCTGGGACCGCGTCCTGTGTGCCTTCGAAGTGAAGACGCCCGATCGATCCATGGATCTCGTCGTGAACGGGTGGCTGCTCTATCAGACTCTTGCATGCCGCGTATGGGCCCGTACGGCCTTCTACCAGTCGAGCGGCGCGTATGGATATCGCGATCAGCTTCAGGACGTCGCCGCACTATGCGCGGCC